>WIAF01000013.1 GCA_014055465.1 Nitrospira sp. CR1.1 | reverse complement strand
AAGGATTAGCACGCTATCTGACGTTCTACAACCAGACCAGGCCGCACCAGGCGCTTGACGGCCACACACCCGATGGAGTGTACTTTGACCACCTACCGACACAGCACACCGCTGCATAGGTAGAACACCGCCAGGCTCCACCTAAGAAAGAAAACATTCTGTCTAACCAACCGGGGCCACCTCTATAAGACTATAGACCTTTATTCCGGATAGGTTTTGCGGATGTCGTGCCAAATGATATTCGTTTGCAGGGATCTGCTTCCCAGTTCGCTGTTTCCCGATTTTCCGCACAATTGTTCGTCGAGCCTCATGGACCGTCCCTCCGCAAAGCTAGATTATTTGACTTGGATTTAGCCTGTGCTCTGAGCCCCCTGGCTCTAGTGTTATGCTCCCCATCGTGTGGACCCATCACCCCACAGCTGGACTGCCCAGCCAATGCTGGATTTTCGGGTAAGGTCAATCCCACTTGAAGAAACTGCATTATGCTGAAGATTGTCCATTATGATGCAGGAACGGGTGGCGGAGAAGGCCGGAGGGATTCTCCGAACAGTATCCGGCCATAAGGGTGTTGAAAGAGAAGACTCGTGAAGAGAGCGGAAGCGGACAAGGTTGCCGTTGTCAGGAAGATAAAGAATAAGGGGGTGGACGGGGAAAGCAGACGAACGAGAATCAAGGAGAATATTTTCATGACGAGAGGAATATGTACAAGATAAATTCCCATAGATCTCCGTCCGAGACTGGAGAGAAGTTGGAATTGATCAGGCCGTGAAAAGAAAAAAAGATAGGATCCGAACAAGAGAAGAAATTGACTGAAAACAGCCATTCCGTCAAAGAACGATGCGAGCAAGAGCCCTACGGCAATAGCGACAGCCGACAACCATGAGGCTGGTGCCTTTAGCACTGGTATCCACGGAACGACCGCCACTCCGGCGAGATAAAACTGCATTCCCCAAAGTGCGTGATAGATGGGGTCGAGTCCGGGAAAGAACCAGGATTGGAGCGGGAGAGTGTGAAAGAGAATTATATAGACTACGACTATTGCGATCTGATGAACCGGGCTGGCATGGGTCACTCGATAAGTGATCTTTGACGCAGTACGGATAAAAAAAAGAGATAAGAGAAAATACATCTGGGATGAAAATGAAGACAGGTAGCCAGCTAAGAATACGTCACGCCAATTCTGCCCGTACACGATATGCGTCGAACTGTTGTCCATATATTCAAAGCCCATGCGTAGAATGCAATAAGCAAGGGTAAATACCATCCAAGGCAACAGTAACCGTCGTGCACTTTTGCGAACATAGGTTCCGTAGTTGAGGGCGCCACTGGATTGATGACCTAACGCGAATAGGATTCCATCGACGAGAAAAAACACCGGTACAGCGACAGTGCGGGAGAGAAATCCAAGGAGTTGAGCATTTTCTTGGGTAAGTTGGGAATATCCGAGGGCGTGAGTTGCGACGACCATACCGATCGCCATACCACGAAAACTATCCAGGTAAACCATCCTGTTGCCGGATCGATTTCGCATATCTTCCCTAGAGAATCCCGACGAGGTCGCTATTAACGACCTATCACCTATGTCCGCTAAAATTGAAAATAGATAAAGGATGGCGCTTCGAGCGTCATTCCCGCATAGATCAGCAGCAAGGTGGCATAGGTGACAGCTTGAACCGGCACAGGTCTCATGATCCACCACTGTGCAAATCTCTCCAAGCTCGGTGTCGGTAAGAGGTGAAGAACTATACCCAGTCCCAATACAATGTAAAATACGCCGCTTAGTCTTGTGCCCACTGTGAGCCGGCTCCATCCCTCAATAAAATCCAGGAAATTGTTGAAGTCCTGGACTCGAAACAGCAGCCAACCGAAGGCGATCAAATGGAAGCACCCGATTTGCCGTAAAAGTCTTTGTATAGCAGTTTGTGGGCTGCCGGTCTTGGCTCCTTGTCTGGCAATAGAAAGCAGGAAGCCATGGTATAGGCCCCAACAAATGAAATGAAGTGCGGCACCATGCCACAAGCCCCCCAAAAACATCGTGATCATCAAGTTCATTTTCACTCGCCAGGGCGCCGCTCGATTTCCGCCGAGGGAGATATAGAGGTAATCTCTCAACCATGTTGAAAGAGAGATATGCCAACGAGTCCAGAACTCTCGAACGTTTTGTGACAAATAAGGTCGGTTAAAATTCTGGGGTAGATCGTAGCCGAGCATCTTGGCGAGTCCAATCGCTATATCACTGTAGCCTGAAAAATCGTAATAAATCTGGAACGTGTACGCATAGAGGCCGATCAATAGATCCCAGGATGAGAACGTGAGGGGGTGAGTGAAGATGTTGTCGACCGCGAGGGTGGCGAGGAGATCGGCAATCAGCACCTTTTTTGAAAGGCCCTTGAAGACGAGAAATAGTCCGTCGTGGAACCGCTGGGTGGTGACGTTGGGAAGATGGTGTAGCTGTGGGAGAAATTGCTTCGCTCGCACAATGGGGCCAGCAATGAGTTGGGGGAAAAAGGCGACGAAGACGGCAAACTTTAGAAAACTTCGCTCGAGGACGTGTTCTCCGCGATAGATGTCGATGGTGTAACTCATTGTTTGAAACGTATAAAAGGAAATGCCGACCGGCAATAGGAGTTCATGTCTAAACAGAGACATGTCCCACCCAAAGAGAGCCATCGCCGGCCCTGAGACGTCCATGAAAAAATTGTAGTATTTGAATAGCCCGAGCAGGCCTAAGTTAGAAGTCAGGCTTACGATCAGAATGCCAAGCCTGGCGCGCGGACGCTGCTCACGCGCGAGCACCAAGCCTACTGAGTAGTCGACGATGGTTGAGAATGCAAGCAAGCCCGCATATTTCCAGTTCCAGCTCATGTAAAAGAAATAGCTGGCGGCCAGCAATAACACATCTCGCCACCGCTCGCGGTAAAAGACGAGGGTGTACAGTATCAACACGCAGATAAAGAATGCTGCAAACTCGATTGAATTAAAGTTCACGGTCGTTCTCTAGTGGATGCTCAGTATCCCGCCGGCAAGCTGTTTGGGAGTCTGGGTGTGAAGTTCTGCAAAAATTGTCTGTGCAACTTTCTGATGTCCGTCCGGAGTGAAGTGGACAAAATCTCGAAAATATTCTGGATGACCCGATACCGAAGCATCGATGTCAACCACGAGGACATGCTCCTCATTTGCTACACGCTTCAAAATATGATTGAAGCGTGTGATCGTATCGAACCAGCCGGGAAGAGACAGATACACGTTGTACCGGAATAGCAGGTCCGGAACCTCAGGGGGAACATTCGGCAGGCTTTTCCGGGTGTGACTGGTTGCGAATGTGCACAAAATAGGCTGCGCTCCCACCTGTCTCACCGTATTCACAAACTCTTTCACCTGTCGTTCAAACTCCTCGTCTGCACGGTCCCCTAAGGTATCAGCTAAGACTCGCTGTCCCGTCAGCTTGTTGGAGACATTTCCTTTTAGGAGGGCGTATACGGAGGTGGCTTCGTACCATTGTGCGATACGGCTCGCTTGGGGGGGCGATGGTGGATTGTTTGATACTTGTTCCTTGGGGGGGCTGGGGTGCTTTCCCGACAGCAGCTGTTTAGAGAGTTTGGTGATTTGGGTCGACATTTGATACAGGATTACGACATCCGGTTGAGCAAGCACACCACGTGTCGCTAATTCTGTCCGATTGGCTTCTATATCCATCCCGGCATGGCTGGCATTGATGACTGTGACCGGTTGTCCTGTGGTCTTGAGCAATGTCTCCAGTCGTGAGGGAAAAACCAGTTCCCGGCTCAGATAGATATCCTCAGCATGCGAGGATGATGCGATCCAGTAGCGGGTTTCCCCCTTTTTTTTGTCGGGTGCGTCTGAGGCAGGGGTGGCCTTTGGATTTTGAGGAGAGGGAGACGCAGTGGTGTCGGATATATCCTGTCGCTGGAAAGTGCCGAAAGCAATCGTATCAAATCCGCGGAAATGGGCGCGGATCTCCAAGGCGCTTTCGATAAGCACCAGGTAGAAAAGTCCCAACACGAGTACGCGCAGCAGAGAGAAATTCATGTGGTAACGGAGTTTGTGGATGGGATGAAACCAAGGAAATTCAGGCAAAAACAGTAGAGAGCGCCCCCATCACTTCGAGACCACGTGTGTTGTGAATGTTGGGAAACGATGCAGAGTGTTGCGAGGGTCATGCTATGTGCGTCCGGTGGATCACCATAGCTAAGATCGATGCTCCTGCCATGGTAGGCATGCACAGCGTAAGGGGGCAAAAGTAGAATACATTTAGAGGGGCAGACTGTACACGAAATTTTCGCTTCCGACCAGTAATTGATAGCGGATCACCTGTTATACTCGGCAAAACCTATACGTCTGGTGTGGTAACGGATGTCTCCTCCGCGTCAATGTTGAGGGCATCGAAGAAGTGGTCGGTTTCAAGGCACGAGCAGGTGATGCGGAAAGCTTGTGGTTATCGGTTGCAATCAGATGGATTGCTCTGTAGCGGACCGCAATCGATGTTTATCAGATTGCGGTCCCTTTAGCTATCGGAGCGAGTCCAGTCCACGTGGATAGCAAGTGTTGATTATGGGGTCGTCACGCTTCTAATTGTCGGATTGGCAGGAGGTCCAGGAGGTTGATCGGTCGAGGCTCCTCCGCCACCTACGGATATATGAAGGTGATCGACAAAGTGGCTCCAATTAACGGTCGGCAGGGGGTTAAGATAACCATCCCAGGTTTCGGACCAAGCCCATTCATTTAGGCCAGCTGGTGCATAATTCAAATTGGTGTAGTTCCCGGCTGGAACTCCATTGACCCACCAACGAACGATGCCATCGCGGGATGTGGCGGTCGTACTTTTCTTAATGTACGCTTCCAGCTTGGTCCATACTCCGACCGTGAGCGTGCCGGATCCGACGTTGGGGTAGCAAGCTTCGCCCAGGGCAAAAGCACACGCATGGTTATTATTAATCCCGCCTGTATTGTGTCCGAAGATCATTGCCCCCGAACCGTTGTTCAGCACTGCGTTATTAAAGAGGAAAACTCCATTACTACCAGGCCCGCGCATGAAGAACGTTTTGTTCCCCTGTGGGCGTCCTTGAAACTCTGGATTGGTGCGCCAGATAAGGCCGACATACATCTCACTATAAATTTGTGGCATCTGGTAATTGAGCTGCATACCACCTGAGGAATTACCGGCATAGATGGTAGATTTCACAACATTCCCAGGCGAAATGGGGGCAGATGAATCGGAAGCTATCTCGGACGATGAGTAAGCGTCAAGAATTCCACAACCACTCACGCTATTAAACGGGCAGTCCATTACGACGCTGGCCCCCGACGGTTCATTCGTCCAAACCCCGGCTGCCTGAGTCTGTGTTGTGGAAAGCCCGAAGGTCAGGGTCAGCAGGGCCACAATAGTAGCCAACCTCTTGGAGGCGTGAAGTGTTGCGTTGCCGTCCATGATTGTCCTCTTCTTCGCAGTGAGAATGGTGGTGGTCGCTAATGTGGTCATGCAAATCAGTCTGTCGGAACTACAGCGGCAATCCGGCAGGAGTAGATGAGCTTACGGAACCAATTCCCTTCCTGAAGAAATGCCTGATCGTTGGTCACGGTGAGCAAGATCAATGCCTGCAGAAGCCCAAACGCTCCTACCATACAATAGCGTCCATAAGCTTGCAAATGGTTTCATGATTCTTCGGTGGCTCACCTGAGTCAATCCGATTCGAGGCTTCGAGCGACCACCGCCCTAGTGTGTGCGCGAGAGGTCATTGGCGGCCAAAATCGTTCCATGTGCCGCATGGCAGAGTCAGGAAGCATGAGTACGCACTTTTATTGACGCGCAACATGGGGCGCCAAACTGTCTCGGCGGGTTTATATCAGAAGAGATTATTTTGATGTGAGTGCCGGCCTCTTTCCTTGGCATGAGAAGGTATCGCGACGGTATTGCGCGAGTGGACCGGGAGAAATCAGAGAAAGATGCTCATGGGAAATCGTTGACGGATTGGCGATATTCTGCCATTCTTTTTTCAACATTGACCGAGTGGCGCGGCGACTGACGAGGGGAGTGACATGGCCAAGAAGATGCAGCGGCAGATTGCGGTAGTGGGATTGGGATATGTCGGATTGCCGATTGCGGTGGCATTCGGTAAGTCTGCATCGGTGATTGGGTTCGACATCAATAAGGCGAAGATCGATGAATTGCGCAAAGGGGTGGATCGGACGGGGGAGGTCTCGCCGCAGGACTTGAAATCCAGCCGGGTTCGCTATACGTGCGAGCCGAGCGACCTGAAGACGGCTGATTTTATTATCGTCGCAGTGCCGACTCCGATCAATGATGCGCTGCAGCCAGATCTGACTGCGCTGAAGAAAGCTTCTGAACTGATCGGTGCGAATCTTTCTCCTGGGGCCATCGTCGTCTATGAATCCACGGTGTATCCCGGCGCGACTGAGGAAGATTGTCTGCCGATCCTCGAGAAAGCTTCCGGCATGAAGAGCGGCATCGACTTTAAGATTGGGTATTCACCGGAGCGCATCAATCCCGGTGACAAAGAACATACGCTGGAGCGCATTATCAAGGTCGTCTCTGCGCAGGACGAGGAGTCTTTGGAAATCGTCGCGCAGACGTACGGCCTGGTGGTCAAGGCCGGTATTCACCGGGCCTCCAGCATCAAAGTGGCGGAAGCGGCGAAGGTGATTGAAAACACGCAACGAGATTTGAATATTGCCCTCATGAACGAACTGGCATTGATTTTTCACCGCTTAAGCATTGATACGAGAGATGTGCTGGCGGCGGCCGGAACGAAATGGAATTTTTTGAGGTTCAGTCCCGGTCTGGTCGGGGGACATTGTATAGGTGTAGACCCCTATTATCTGACCGCGAAAGCAGAATCAGTAGGGTATCACCCCCAAGTCATCCTGGCGGGTCGGCGTATCAACAACAGCATGGGGAAGTATGTAGCCGAACAAACCATGAAGCTCTTGAGCCAGGTCGAACGACCGGTCAGTGATTTACGGGTCGGCGTGCTCGGACTGACGTTCAAGGAAAATGTTCCGGATCTTCGCAACAGCCGAGTCCCTGATATCATCAATGAGTTGAAGGAGTATGGGATTCAAGTTGCCGTGCACGATCCGCTCGCAGAGCCTGAGGAGGCGGTTGGAGAGTATGGGCTTCGCCTCTCCTCCTGGGACCAGTTGAAGCAACTCGACTGCATTGTTCTGGCGGTTGCCCATCGCGAATATTTAAGCATGAGCGTGCCGGAGCTGCTCAAGCCGTTGCGGAAGCAACGCAACAATGTCGTGGTTGACGTCAAGAGCGTCCTGAGTCCGGATGCCTTGCCTGGGTCCGTGAAATATTGGCGACTGTAGGCTGTTCCCAACCGGCCGGAGGGCTGCTCCACACTTCTTGCCGAATATCTGTAGCCGGTCTCCCAGCTTTTCTGCCGGTCAAATCTCCCAACAGCTAAATCCTCGTCTCATACCTGCCGAAACAGGTATGAGACGAGGATTTATGGCGGCACCGTCCAAAGCGAGAAACTGATTGTCGCGTGTGTATCAGTTTGGTATACCAAAGAGGTTGTAACCTTGTTGATCAGATGTATGCAGTCACCCTTCCGTTCTACACGCGTCGACATCGACTGTAAGTGGCTTCGCCGGCTGGCTATGGCCGTTGCCGGTTGGGCATGGTGTCTGGCGCTCGCGGCCTGCGGCACATTCACTTCTCCCGACGTCAAACGCGGGGATCAACATCTCGCGGCAGGAAATTGGGAGGAGGCCAGTGTCGCGTTCCGGCAGGCGCTCAAGGATGATCCGTTCGAGCCGTCGCTTCAGAACAAGTATCGCATCGCGAGAGAACGTGCCGCCGCGGCGCATGATGAACGCGGCCGCCAATTGCTGAAGGATCGTCAGTTTGATCAGGCGGCCGAGGAGTTCAAGCGCGCCTTGACGATTGAGCCGACGAGCAAGGAGCACGAAGCTGGCTTGACCGAGGCATTGCGATTCAAAGAATCGCGCGACCGGTATCGAGAAGCGGAACGACTGGCGCAGCTGGGACGTGTGACCGAGGCCATGACGGGGTATATGCGGGCCGTGGAGTTGGATCCCACCTATAAGGATGCACTCGAAGGAGTCGCCCGTCTGTCCGCTGAACAGCATGCCGCCGACCGGGATGATCGCCAAAAACAGCCGGTGACGCTGCAGTTTCGCAATGCCGGGCTGAAGGAAGTGGTAGAGGCGCTGGGGAAGGCGGCTCACGTCAATTTCGTGTTCGATAAGGATGTGCGAAACGATCCCATCACCGTATCGCTGGAAGAAAAACCCTTCGACGAGGCGTTGTCGCTGGTCTTGAACAGTAACAGCCTGTTCGCGCAGAAGGCGGGCCCGACGCTCTTCATCATCAGTCCCAACACCAAGCAGAAGCAGGAACAGTATCAGGATCTCATGATCCGGACATTCTATCTGTCGTCCGCGAAGGCGAAAGATATGGTGGCGCTCCTGAAATCCATGCTGGATGTGAAGCATATCCATGGCAATGAGGCGCTCAATACGATCGTCGTTCGCGATCAACCGGAAAAAGTGGAGTTGGCCGAAAAAATCATTCAGGCCAACGATCGCGAAGATTCAGAAGTCCTGTTTGATGTGGAAGTGCTGGAGGTGAACCGGACGGTCGATCAGCAGTACGGGCTTTCGTACCCCAAGCAAATTGGGGCTGCGCTCGTTCCTCCCGGATTTACAGGGGCGATCGCCGGCGACCTTGCACAGCAGTTTACCTACCGCAATTTGGCCAGCTTAGGTCAGGACAGTTACCTGTTCAAGGTCCCCACGAATGTGCAATTGGATTTCTTTAAGCAGATCACAGATGCCAAAACACTCGCCGCGCCGAAAGTGCGAGTGCTGAATAATAAGAAGGCAGAAGTCAACATCGGCGATAAACAGCCGATTCTGTTGTCGACCACGAATGTGCTGCCTGGGCAGGCCGCGACCGGCGCGGTGCCAACCACCTCGACGGTGACGTCGATAGAATTCCGGGATACCGGTGTGAAGCTGACGGTGGAGCCGAACATTCACCTCGCGAACGAGCTTTCCTTAAAGATGAAGATCGAGGTGATTCGCCTGGGAGATACTGTCCTGCTGCAGCAATCTCCGCCGATCACGCAGTTCAAATTCGGCAATCGCTCAGCGGAGACCATGTTGAACGTGCGCGATGGCGAAACCATCATCCTGGGCGGCTTGCTGCAAGAAGAGGATCGTCGCACCAGGGTGACCATTCCATGGATCGGCGACATCCCATTTCTTGGAAATCTTCTGAGTTCCTTCAAGACCCAACGGGTGACGACGGAGGTGATCCTGACGATTACTCCGCACATCGTCAATTCACTGCGCATTCCAGGGCCGCAGGGGCAGGCGTTTTGGTCAGGAACCGAATCCGTGTATTCCACGTCACCATTATTTGCCATGCAACCAAAGCCGATCTCGACCCGGGTCGCAGTCCCGACGGTTCCCGGAACGGCCATTGAGAAAAGCGGGTCGAAGACATCACACACGAGCGCGACGAGTTCAGACGTCGCTTCGCCCCGGCTTCAGTTGTCCATTCAACCTCCGGACGCCACGGTTCAGATGGAGAAAGAGATTCGTGTGGATGTGGTGGCCACTCAGGCCCACGGGTTCGACACGGAAACGTTCACATTGGAGTTTGACCCGAAGATTCTCGAGTTTCGAGATGCGACGCTTGGTGAAGTCTTAGGCACCGAGGCCGGCAAAGCTCCGGTGGCCGCAACATCGTCTGTAACAGAAGGCATTGTCGAACTGCGGCTGCACCGATCGGCGACTGCCACCAAAGAAGAAGGCCGCCTGTTACGATTGACCTTCCTCGCCAAGTCCCCGGGGGTCTCGCCGGTGCGGCTGCAGATGGCCAAACATCCCGGCCAAAACGTGCCGGAGGGAGCCGGCGAAGCCTCAGGAGTGGTGAGAGTGCGGTGAAACAGTCCGGCGTGACGCTGCTTGAGTTGCTCGTGACCCTGACGATTCTCTCCATCCTTGCTGCAGTTGCGCTGCCGTTTACCAAGGTTTCCACCAAGCGGACGAAGGAGATCGAGCTACGGCAGAATCTCAGGGTGATTCGGGCGGCAATCGACGCGTTTCATCTGGAATGGGCGCGTGACGGCGACACGCTGATCGGTCCGGCCTGCGTCAAGAACCGGTTGAGTTGCAAAGACGTCACCGGCCCGTACGGCTATCCGAAGTCGCTCGATGCCTTACTGGGCGTCAAACTCACAGGCGAGCAAGCGACGGTGCGGGGGACGACGATTCGGCGCTACCTGCGTTCAGTCCCCGTGGATCCGATGACCGGAGCAGCCGATTGGCGCCTGCGTTGCTACCGGGATCCTGCCAGTGTGAAAGACTGGTGTGGAGAAGACATTTACGATGTTACGACGCAGAGTCAAGAATTGGCGTTGGATGGCTCGAAATACCGAGAGTGGTAAATGTGCAGGGGCCTTGTCGTCCTCGCAGGGTTTTACGATTATCGAGTTGATGATTGTGGTGACGATTGTGGGGATTCTTGCCACATTGGCGGTGCCCTCCTACCACGCGGCAATCATCAAAGCGAAGGAAGGGGCCTTGCGTCAGGATTTGTTTTCGTTACGCGATGTGATCGATCAGCACCGCGCCGACAAGGGGAAGTATCCGGAAAGTATTCAAGCCTTAGTATCAGCCGGCTATCTCCGGAGGGTCCCGACCGATCCGTTGACCGGCGCCACCACATCGTGGCAAGAGATGGTCGATGAAGCCGAGGGCGGGATGGTCGATGTGTTTTCAGGGTCCGAACTGGTCGGTAGCAACGGGGTACCCTACAACCAATGGTAAGGCGATGAACATCATGATACAGCCACAGGTTCCTGCGCGACGGATGGGCGTCGGGTTACGATTCGGGTGCTGGTTGGCCGCATTGCTGCTGTGTGAGTCCTGGGGAGGTTGTGCGAGGGTCACGCCCAATCACGAACCGGCTCCCACCGACCTGCAGGTGGCGGCAGACTCCCTCAAGGTGGCGGTCCGCGAGGCGCAGCGCACGGCAGCGGAGTTGCGTACGGAACTGGATGAGCAAAGAAAAGAACTTGCCGACGCGCAAGTGGCGCGGGCACAACTTCAGGGCATGCTGCGAGAAACCGAGCGGCGATTAACGGAGGCCCGTCAGATCATCGAGTTGCAGCGTGAGGAGCTCACCTCAGCCCGCGAAGAACGGGAACGGGTAGCTCAGGCGGTTCAGCCGTTCAGCGGGCAGGGCAGGGCATCATCTGGGACAGCGCCTTCGCGCAGCAAGAGCCTGATGGCTGGTCGGGATATCACAACTCCGACGTCCGTCGACACGCAGGAGCACATGAGCGAGGGATCCCCGGTGCAAGAAGAAGCGACTCCGCAACCCCTGCCGCGCAATCGCGAGGCCGCATCCGACGTACTTGTCGCACCGGCGGCAGCACTCCCTGGCTCCCCACTTCCCAAAGGAAAGCCGTTGGGGCGAACGATCGTGGTGCAAGGCGGGGATACGTTGTGGCGGCTTGCGCGCCGGCACAAGGTTGAGTTAGAGGCCATCCGCGCCCTCAACGGCTTGTCAGGTAACCTTATCGTGGCCGGACGAACGCTCCGTTTGCCGGAGCAGGGTCTGCAGCAGGCGGCTGTGCCGACGCCTACTCTCGGCACGCTGATTCAATAAAGGCTGAGGATCATCGCGTGATGTGCCGGGCCGAATGAACTCATGGCTGTCTTCTCCTATAGAGCGGCTCGCGCGGATGGAACGACCTTCGAGGGCCACATCGAAGGCGATGACGAGCATGTGGCCAGGGCCAAGCTCGAGGCAGACGGTCTGCTGGTATTTCGTCTTTCCCGAAGCGGAGCGGGCTTCGGTGTGCCGGGCCTGTCCGCCGGCCGTTGGGGAAAGCTTCCCCTTCAAGACTTTCTCGTGTTCAATCAAGAGCTACTGGCCTTGATCAAGGCGGGGCTGCCGGTGTTGCGGGTGTGGGATCTCCTCATTGATCGCACCCAGCGTGCGCCTTTTCGAGAAGCGCTCAAGGCCGTCCGGCAGGATATTCGTGGCGGGGCCTCGGCATCTGAGGCCTTGGGGAAGCATGCGACCTATTTTTCAGATCTCTACCTGGCCACCATCCGCGCCGGTGAACAGTCAGGAAACTTGGCGGAGGTGCTGCAGCGGTACATTGCCTATTTGAAACTCATGATCAGCCTTCGCCAAAAGGTGACGAAGGCATTGGCGTATCCGGGTTTTCTCGTGGTGGTCGGCGTGGCGGTGGTCGGATTTCTACTGAGTTATGTCATGCCGACGTTCATCTCTGTCTACGGCGAATCATCCGCGAATCTGCCGACGCCCACGCGGTTGCTCATCTCCGTGATTCATATGGGGGAGGCGCAATTGATTCCCGTGGCCATCATCGTCATCGTGGCGCTGGTGATGGGCCGCGCATGGTACCAAACATCGGCCGGACGCTTGTCCGTAGACCGGAACCTGTTGCGGTTGCCGTTACTCGGGATCATTCTTGTGGAGCATCATACAATCCAATTGACGCGTACGCTCGCCACGGTATTAGCGGGAGGCACCCCGATCGTGGAGGCGCTGGAGATTGCGCGGGGCGCTGTATCGAACCGCTTTGTGTCACGAGGGCTGGTGTCCGCGGTCAACGAAATTCGCGAAGGCAGTACGCTTGCGGCCGCTATTGAGCGGCCCAAAATCCTGCCCAAGCTGGCAATCGAAATGCTGTCGGTCGGGGAGGAAACCGGCTCGCTTGAGCCGATGCTCAGGGATGTCGCTGAATTTTATGAAGGCGATCTCGATGTACGGCTCAGTCAGCTGACCACCTGGATTGAGCCGGTCTTGCTGCTGGTCATGGGGTTGCTCGTCGGCGGAATTGTCATCATCATGTACTTGCCTATTTTTCAAATGGCCGGGACGATTCAATAATGCGACGACGCGGATGTCATCAGCCTATCGCCTCGTATTTCTTCAGGGTTGGAGACCGGTAGTATGGCCATGCAACGTCATCTCACTCGCCCGTCACTAGCCGATGTGCTGGTGCGTGAAGGCATTCTGCCACGCCGTACGGTAGACCAGGTCGTGGCTCGCCTCGGGGGCAGTACCACCGCCTTGGGGCCGACGCTTGTTGAAGACGGCACCATTTCAGAGACGCAGTTGGCCCAGGCGTTGGCTGCGCAGTATGGCCTTCCGTATGACGCGCTCACCGGTTTCCGTGTGGATTCGGAGTTCTATCACACCATTTCCGTCAAATTGATGCGCCGTCATCCGTTTGTGCCGCTGAAAGATGAGGCGGGTGTTTTAACCATTGCGATTTCCGATCCCCAGAACCTGTTGGCGCTGGATGAACTGGAAATTCTGCTCAATCGTCCGTTGCACTATGTGGTGAGTTCAAAGAACGCCATTCAGGCCGCGCTGGAGCGGAGCGAAGGGTCGAGTCAGGCGTTACGCGAACTGGAAGCGGAGTACCGCTCGGTCCTGGTCAAGGAAGACGAACGGGGCGAAGAAGTCTTGACGGTGGACCATTTCGGTGAAGACCAAAGCCCCGTCGTGAAGCTGCTCGACACGATCATGTTGAGCGCCATGCAGCGGCGGGCGAGTGATATTCACATTGAAGCGACGGATCGTGCGACCACGGTCAAATTTCGCGTGGACGGGATTCTCGTCTCTGCCATGGACCCGCTTGATGTGAAACTGCATCCGCCGCTGGTCTCTCGCCTCAAGGTCATGTCCGACCTCGATATTGCGGAGCGGCGGGTGCCGCAGGACGGGAGCTTCCGGATGCGCCTCGACCGGAAAACGGTCGATTTCCGCGTGTCGATTCTCCCGAGTGTCTTCGGTGAATCCGTCGTGATCAGAATTTTGGACCGGGAGGCGATCACGACCGGCGTCTCCACATTGCGGCTGGATCGGCTGGGGTTCAACCCCGAAGATCTCAAACGGTTCCGGCGCGCGATTACACGACCCTACGGGATGGTGCTCGTGACCGGTCCGACCGGAAGCGGTAAGACCACGACGCTCTACGCCGCCATCAGCGAAATGAATATTCAGGAAGACAAGCTGATTACGATCGAAGACCCGGTGGAATATCAGCTGCCCGGCGTGGTGCAAATCCCGGTGAATGAGAAAAAGGGCCTCACATTTGCTCGCGGGTTGCGGTCCATTCTGCGCCACGATCCCGACAAAATCATGGTCGGAGAAATCCGGGATGCTGAAACCGCGCAGATCGCCATTCAATCCGCGCTCACCGGTCATTTGGTGTTGACCACAGTGCACGCCAACAACGTGTTCGATGTGATCGGCCGGTTCGCCTCGATGGGCATCGACTCCTATAATTTCTTAGCGGCGTTGACCTGCGTGTTGGCGCAACGGTTGATTCGAGTGATTTGCCCGGACTGCCGCCATCAGGTCACTCTCGATCAGGCGCTGGCGGAGGAGTCTGGCCTGGATTATGACGAATTCAAGGCCTCGCCGTTTTATGAAGGAAAAGGGTGCTCCGAGTGCCACGACACCGGGTATCGAGGCCGGAAGTGTATTACCGAATTCTTAGACCTGACGGACGAGATCAAGGAAATGATTCTGGCCGATCGTGCATTGTCGGAAATCCGGTATCGCGCGGTGACCGACGGGATGATTACCCTCCGGCAGTCCGCGGTAAAAAAAGTGCTGGCTGGGGAGACGACGCTGCGCGAAATTAACCGCGTGACCTTCAGCGAAGAGCGATAGGCGATGTGGGATTGGATCACCAGCAGACCGCAGTATTGCCTGAAAATCGGAGCACACGATCTGGCCTGGGCGGAGGTGCATCGGAACTGGCGCGGGCGCCCACGGTATCAGTGCGTGGTCTCTGCGTTGCCTGATGGAATCCTGCGGCTCTCGCCGCTGGAGCAAAACGTGGTGTCCCCCCATGAATTGGAATCGCACATCCGCGCAATCGCCGGTTCGGCGACCACTCAGGCTCCTGGCCGTTCTTCCACTCCGGGAGTGCCTCGCCCCGCGACAGTCATTTTGCCGGACCTGGCCGTGCGTTTGGCGGTCGTTCGCCTGCAGGATCTTCCATGGAGTTCCGAGGAGCGGGATGCCTTGGTGCGTTGGCGATTGGGGCAGGAGCAGTTACTGTCACTGAGCGGCGCCAAGGTCTTTTCCCAAGTCTTGTCCGAGCCCGGCGTGTCCGGCGATGGTCCCTGCACTGTGCTGGCGGTAGTCGTCCAAGAGGTTGTGCTGGCGCAGTATGAAGCCGTCTGCGAAGCGGCCGGCCTCATCCCCCAGGAAGTGGATGTCGCGAGTTTACGCCTGTTTAATCTGTGGTCTCATGGAGCCTGGCGCGCAGCCGTCTCGACTGCCGATTTCTTGTGGGTGAATGCGACAGACGGCGGAGTCACGGCGTTGATCTTTCACAAGGGAGTCCTGGTCTTTCTCCGCTCCAAGCTGCAGGGCGGAGTGGGCTCGGGCGGGGTCTGGCCGGCTGGGTCGGAACAGCTGGGTATCAATCGGATTGTGCAGGAGTGCGCAGATTCCATTTATGCCTGTCAGCAGCAGACGCCGGAATTGGCGATCAGCCAGGCAATTCTGATTGCAGATGAAGCCATGGGACCCGGGTTGCGGCAGCAGTTGGAGAAGGGATTGGGCGTTCCCGTGCAGGAGTTGGATTGGGAGCGCGTGCAACAGTTCGGCGGCGGTCCGATCGCGGGGCCTCGGACGAGCGCGGCGATGCCGGCGATTGCAGGGGTTGTCTAAGCCATGATGTTGGACAATCTGGCATCGGTGCTTCGCGATGTGGTCTTGCGTATCGGGCAGCCGTCTGCCCGCAGCGGTGTGTTCACGATCAATCTGAGCAGCCGCTATCGTTGGTATCTGGCTCCGGCACGATTGCTGACCATGGTATTGGCGGGAGTGATCGGCGTGGCCATACTCTGGGACATTTCGCAGTCGTGGCTGGTGTGGCAGGACGTTCAATCGCGAGAATCGGCCTTACAGCAGGTACAGGAGCGGGACAGAGAGTTGCTCAAAGAAGCGCAGCAAGAAGGCCTGGACCTTTCCGAAGCCGCGCTGCAACTGCTGCCTAAGGAGATCGAGTTTGCCAATCACCTGATCGAGAAGCGGAATTTTTCATGGACCCGGTTCCTGACGGAATTGGAGCGCGCGATTCCTCAGCGGATTGCCGTCAATAGCATCCGGCTTGATCCGGCCAATGCCACCATCATGCTCACCGGATCTGCGAGAGCGCTGGAAGATGTGACCACCTTGACGGTCATGTTTCAAGACCATCCCCAATTTCGGGATCCCGTGTTGGGGCAGCACCGGGTGATGGGGAACGGCCTGGTGGAGTTCGACCTCACGTTGCGGTATCGGAATCGTAATCAATGATGTTTCCAGGACTCGATCGGCTTCAACTGACGTGGCGTCAACCCTACGCGCCCATTCTTCCCTGGGTGGCCTTCGTCGCTGCTTTGTTCATTATGAGTTACGGCATTCACGCCCTGGTGCTGGGAGCGGCGGAAGAAGAGCAAGTGAGGCTCGAAGCCGAGTCGGTCAAGGCGCGGCAGCAATTGAATCGGCACAGGGAAGCCAAGAAGGCGAAGGCGGATCTTCAGCGGGTGTGGGCTGTCCTGCCGTTGTTTCGTGATTTTGCGCCGCTCGCCCTCGGTGTGACGGAAGAAGCCAAGCGCGATCAGGTCACACTGCCCGCGCTCTCTTATAAGACCGAGAAGACGTCGGTTCCGGACGCCACCAAGGCGGTGTTGCAGGGGACGGTGACCGGACGGTATGAGGATTTGCGCCGCTTCCTCTATAACCTGGAATCGGCCCAGGAATTGTTGTTTATCGAGGATCTCAACCTCGTCCGCTCAGGCAACATTCAGGACCAGCAACTCACCTTTAACATTAAAATTTCGACGTATTTACGCGGAGAACATCTGCAATCTCCGACGCCCTAACGCGCATGAATCGAGTCAGTAAAAATCAGGGGCTGCTGTTGCTGACCCTCGTGGTCTTCTGGATCGGGTTGCTCATTTGGCAATTCGACCATTCCAATGAACAGGCACGGGTCCCATTGACCCATGTTAGTGGACAGCGTGCCACGAGCAAGGCGCCTCCAGCCGCTGCCGGTGGTAATGTGCAGGTTCATCTTGACCGTCTGGCTGCCATCAAGGGACAACGCGAAGCCATGTTTTCGACCCCGCGCAACATTTTCGCCAGCCTGCTGCCCCAGATTGAGCCGGTTGCGGTTCCGCCTCCGGCTCCTCGTCGAGGCCGTTCACGGGGTCCTGCCAAGGCTGCCGCTCCTCCCGCACCCGGGCCACTCGAGGAGCCGCAGGAGCAGGCTCCCGCAGAAGAAGAGCAGGAAGCGGTGGTGGAGGAGGGGCCAAAGGGGCCGACTCCTGAAGAAATCGAACGGCTACGGATTGCGACCGAACTCAATCAGTACCGCTATGTCGGGTTCATGGCGATGGGGGGAGGGGCGCAGAAAAAGAAGAATATGGCGGTGGTCGTGAAAAATGACGAGATGCACGTCGTCCAGGCGGGAGAGGTGATTTCCGGGGAGGTCCTGGTCAAGGACGTGTCGTTGAAGGAAATTACGCTTCAGGATGTGGGATCAAAAATTACCCAGGTCATTCCGGTTACGGACGACCCCGGCGCCGGGAGGCAACCCAACTAGGAGGGCGATGGGGTTGCGTGGCCATCTCCAAAATACCCGCGGCATCACCTACCTGGCGTTGATGTTTTCGATCGTCCTGATTGGCATTTCCGTCTCTGCAGCGGCTCGCCAGTGGACGGTGATGGTGCAGCGCGAGAAAGAAGCCGACCTCATGGCGAAGGGGATTGAAATTCAGAACGCGCTGGCGCTCTACTCCGCCTCGATGAAAATCGGGCGCATCATGACCACTGAAATCTACCCCCAGTCTCTCGCTGAATTGACGCGTACGCCTAAACCATTTTTGAGAAGAGTCTATCAAGATCCGATCAGCGGCGGTGATTGGGAGTATATGCGCGCACCCACCGGAGGCATTATGGGGGTGCGGAGCAAAAGCAAAGTAAAACCGATCAAGGAACGTGATTTTCCGCTGGCTGTCCGCCATTTCGAAGGACGCAAGACCTACCATGATTGGATGTTCCAGCATCCCAATCCTTCCTCGCAATCTCTGCTGATGCCGCCCATGATGGGCCTGGCTCCCGGGACCATGCCGACCCACCCCGGTGCACAGGGGGCAGTTCCCGGGGCTGGCGCTCCACAGAGCGCTCCCGTGATGCCAGGACCTCCCCGTAACCCTTGACCCGACTCCAAACCCCACAGTATTCTATCTCGCTATAGTTTGCCGCGCCTACGTTCACCATCTTGATCGGCGGATACGCTGGCCTATGGCCTCACGTATCGCCAGGCAGCAGGAATTCACGACATGGAACAAGACCTGACCGAATCCCCGGCTCCGGAGCTGGATGCTCCCGTTGAAGAACTTTCCCCTGAAGATTATGTGAAGGGCCTGGTTCACAGCGCCAAGAACGCGGCCGGCCGGCTGTCGACCCTCTCGGCAGCTGTGAAAAACCAAGCGTTAGAGGCCATGGCTGAGGGGCTTGAGGCGCACGAGGCGGAGCTGTTGGCCGAGAACGAAAAGGATCTCGAGCAGTTCGATGCCACGCCTGAGCGCAAAGCGCTGGGTGACCGGTTACGACTGACCTCAGCGCGTATTCGTGATATGGCCGAAGGGATTCGTGATGTCGCCCGCTTGCCGGATCCGCTTGGCGAGATGCCCAAGATGTGGACCAGGCCGAATGGCATGCAGGTCGGCCGGATGCGGGTTCCTATCGGGGTTATCGGGATCATTTACGAAGCTCGTCCTAATGTGACTGCGGACTCGGCAGCCCTCTGTCTCAAGTCTGGAAATGTCTGTCTCCTGCGAGGAGGGTCGGAGGCGTTGCGCTCAAACATGGCGATTGCCAAAGTCTTGAGCGAGTCAGCCGAAAAGGCCGGTGTGCCGGCCGGCGCGATCACATTTGTCGACCGTCCGGAGCGTGAAATCGTTCAGCTGTTATTGAAGCAGGATCAGGCTATCGACCTCATCATCCCCAGGGGCGGGGATTCCTTGATGAAGACCATTGCCGAACATGCCACGATTCCGGTGCTGAAACATGATAAGGGCGTCTGTCATACCTATGTCGATGCGGATGCCGACCCCAAGGTGGCAGAACAGATCTGTATCAATGCCAAGGTTCAGCGTCCCTCAACCTGCAATGCCATGGAGACTCTCTTGGTCCATCACAGCATTGCGCGGACCTGGCTTCCGCACCTGGTCAAGCAGCTCACGGCTGCCAAGGTGGAAGTCCGCGGCTGCGCGAAGACCTGCCAGTTGTGTCCCGAGGTCAAGCCGGCGGTGGACGCAGATTTTGGACACGAATTTCTCGATCTGATTCTCGCGGTCAAGGTGGTCAAGCACATGGATGAAGCGCTTGAGCATATTGCCGCATTCGGCTCCCGTCATACGGAAGCGATCGTGACAAAGGATTATTCCCGCGCGATGCGGTTCTTGCGCGAAGTCGACGCCGGCGCGGTTCTGGTGAACGCGTCCACGAGGCTCAATGACGGGTACCAGTTCGGTCTGGGCGCTGAAATCGGCATTAGCACATCCCGGCTTCACGCGCGAGGGCCGATGGGGCTGGAGGAATTGACCTGTTCAAAATTTGTGGTGCTTGGGAGCGGGCAGATCCGCGAGTAAATGCCCGTTGATGTCTCGTTACAGGAGATCCTGAGCCGCCCCGGTACGCTCACCTTCCCTTCCAATCTTGCTGATGCGCCGGACCTGTCGGCCTCGGCAGCCTCTTTCCTTCGCCTGCCAGCAGGGCAGGTGGTTGTGTATGGAAGTCATGGTCGTCGAATCCTGGCCACGGACCCGGAAGGGTACCCATTACATGAATGTGAGTGGGAATCGGTCAATGGCCGGCTGCGTCTTCTTCGAAGTCGCGTACACCTGGACTGGGGGGCGTGGGTTGGTCTGATTCCCGGCGGGCTCGTGAATACGATGACGTTGGATCTGTCCAGGAAGCCAGGATGGCAACGGCTCAAAGCCGATGATCTTCGTGGGATGGCGGCGCAGGCCATGCGGGTCCCGCTGGATGAGGTCCGGTTTTTCTACAGCGATCAGGACATGACCATTGATGCGAAGGGAACCGCGACGATCCGGCACCGGAAAGACGCGATCTACCATCTGCCGGATGGAACCTTCGACAGCCAACGGTTTATGGCTTGCATGGGCGCCATGCACTGGGAAGCCATCGATTTTTTGCCCGTCGTCGAGTTGTTTCTCTCGCTGCTACCCGGCACAGGATCCGCCCTGTTTGAGTTGATCCGCGGCCTCTATGACGATCAGAATCGTGGGCAATCCTCTCCGAGGTCGTTGCGATATCGCGGTATCCCAACCTATCCGTCTGAAGCGGCGTATCGTCTGTTCGGCAACTTCTTTTCTCCGCGCCTGACTGGCGGCGGTGATCCCTTTCCGGTATTTATGGATGCGCCTCGATCCCACGTGGTGACATGGGCGCCGGTCCCGGATCCACCGAGGAGACATGTGAATGTAACGCAGAAGTTGTGCGTCACGATTCAGGGGCAACGGATGCTGAAAGCGACCTGTTGGGACGATTCGGCGGGACTCTCCTATCAACCGTTTGACCAGAGAGGCGCGGCGCCGTGCCGGCGTGGATTGATGATCCGCGAAGGTCAACTCCAGTTGACCGATGGAAACACCACGCACACGATTCCGTTGCCGGACAACTGGGGACAGGTCGACGGACCCTCCGCGCCAGGTGTCTCTTTGCCCGCTGCTGATTGGAGATCGGTGTTCGAAGGGACCCCGCCGCGTGTCGATCCGGAGGCGGCATTCGGCGCCGTCCTGCTGTATCCCGATGATGAACAGGAAATTGGAGAACTGGCGACCCAGCCGTTTGTCGCCGACTACCTTCAAGATCTGATTGAACAGGATCGGCTATTGGCTGCCATGGTGGCCCGTGCGGAGCAGGTACTGATCTCGGGATTTGATGGTGCGATCACGACATGCCTCGGCATCGACCGGCCGCGCGCGTATACGGTCTTGTATGACCAGGCAGCCTTTGCCCAGCGCCACGCGCAGATGTGGTGGAACCTTCTGGCGCGCGCCCATCGACTGGACTGGCTCTCGCAGATGCGCATGCGGCCCCGTGCAGGCGGAACCGGATGGGAAAGCCACGAGTTGTACGACCTTGTATATGAATGGACGCCGTTCAATCTCTATGATCGGCCCGAGGCGATCAATCGCCGAGTGCAGCAATTGGCCGGACATCTGTCGCCCGGGGCGGTGGCCTTCATCGTCGGCCCGCCGACTGTTGCAGATAGTTGTCGAACGGTTGGCGTGCACATGCAGGCCATGACTCCGGTAGCCTCGCTTCCGACGTTTCGCATGCATCAAAGCGTGCTGCCTCGCGCCCAACTCAAGCCTGGGATTATGCTGTATCAGATCGTCCGTTCCTGAATCGGTGATCTCCTGTCGAATGACCGTTTCGAGATGTGGCGGATAGCCACGATACGAAGATGACACCGGGGAATTCAAGTACAGTCTCATCGACGTTCCTGTTACAATCCGACCTCGGTCCTGATGTGCGGAGCGCGGACCGCCGTGATCGGTTGAGAGAAGGAGCAGCACGTATGCGATTTCGCCATGATACGAAGGCTTCCCGGCGAGGCCCCGGGGGATCAGTTGGGGATGCGCGTCCGGGACCTGTCAGGAGGCTGAGCGTTCCTGACGGATTTTCGTTCATTGAGGTGATGATCGTTGTCGTGATCCTGGCTATCCTTGCGACGCTTCTGATTCCCAGGGTGATGGGGCGCACGGAAGATGCCAAACGGGCGGCCACCAAGGCGCAAATTTCAAACATTGAAAGCGCGCTTCAATTGTACAAGCTTGATAACGGCAATCTGCCGTCAACCGAGCAGGGCCTGAAGGCGCTTGTTGAACGACCCGCATCAGGTCCAGCCGCGCCGAATTGGAAGGCGGGTGGGTATCTGGCGAAGGTGCCGGTCGATCCTTGGGGCACTGCCTATAAATACACAGTTCCCTCTCCGCAAGGCGCAGAATTTGAGATCATCTCGTTCGGCGCCGATGGAACTCCCGGCGGCGACGGCAAGAATGCCGATATCGTCAGTTGGGATCTGGATCGCAACTAGCCCCGGCGTCTCGCCTAACCCCTCCCGGATCCACAAGGGGACTGCCCACCACCGCCTGCTTCCGCTGTAGACACGACACACCGTCATGACGACAGGGGTTGGGGTATCGGGAAATAAGTTAAGGTCCTCGGCCTCTCGACCGATGAGGAGAAGAGACGGATTCTGCCGGGAGGAGAGGGACCATGCGCCGCGTGTGTTTTGTTGACGATGCGCCGGAAATTCTCAAACACTTGCAACGGATTTTGGCGCCCATGCAGTCCGAATGGGCAATGGAGTTTTTCCCCTCCGCCAAGAGCGCGTTGGCCGCTTTGGGAGAGACCCCCTGTGATGTCGTCGTTTCAGACATGACGATGCCGGGAATGGACGGCGCTCAATTTCTGACGGAAGTGCGCAAGATCTCTCCGCACACGATCCGCATCGTCCTGTCCGGCGATCAGAGCCCGGTGAACTATTTGCGATCGGCCTCGGTGGCGCATCGGTTTTTGCAAAAGCCGGTGGATGTGGAGACATTGAAATCGACCATTGCGCAGGCCGAGGCATTGCGAGTGGTGTTGGCCAATCCTGCGCTCAGGACGCTGGTCAGTGAAATTAAGTCGCTCCCGAGCCTGCCCTCAATTTATCAGGATTTGATGCAGGAGATGCAGGCGCCGCAGGCGTCGCTGAAGAAAGCCTCGCGCATTGTGGCGAAGGATCTCGGCATGGTCACCAAAATTCTCCAGTTGGTGAATTCCGCGTTTTTCGGTCTCCGTACCCATGTGTCTGATCCTGAGCAGGCAGTGGCGCTTCTGGGTTTTGACACGATTAAGTCGCTCGTGCTCTCCAGTCAGGTGTTTGCGCAATTTGATCAGGCCAAATTGCCGGCATTTTCATTAGAGGAGTTGTGGCGGCATGCGATGCTGACGGCAACCTGTGCGCGCCGGATCGCCAAGGAGGCCGGCGCAAGTCAGCCGGTGATCGACGAAGCCTTTACTGCCGCACTATTGCACGACGTGGGCGTACTGGTGCTGGTGGCGAACAAACCTGACGACTATGCGCGGGTGATCGAGCTGATGCATGCCAAGCAGATGCCGGACTGGGCCGCCGAGCGGGATATTTTCGGCGCAGACCATGCCCACGTCGGCGCCTATTTGTTAGGGATCTGGGGGCTCGGCGACGGGATTGTGGAGGCGGTGGCCTTTCATCAACATCCCGGAGACTACAAGGCTTCCGGGTTTCAGGCACTGACGGCCGTTCACGTTGGAAATGCCATAGCGGAAACACACGCGAGCGCTGACGCCGCCATTGGCAAGGTGCTTAGCCTGGATCAGAGCTACCTGGTGCGTGAAAACCTTCTCGACAGGGTTCCCCGCTGGCGCGAGCTCTGCGCCGCAGCCTGATTCTACCTTGTTCAGCTTGACCCTCACTCGTATCCCGCAGTACAACCACAATCTCTCAGGCATGTCTTCATGAGGCGGTATGATCCGGCATCGGACATCTCGAGTTGTTCGCCTTGCGGTGGCGGTGGCCCACGCGCTCGTGCTGCTGTGGGCCACAGGGAGTCAGGCCGGCACGGTCGTGGTCGACGTTGCTGTTGAGCAGGGACCGATGAATCATCGGGCGAACGGGTATCTGGTGAGCATTGAGCCCACTGAGCCGGGCATGGAACTGATCCTTCCGTTGAGGCCGACCAGTTTTCGCGGCAATGCCGGGTACGTGCTGAAGAATTACGATCGGCTCAAGCAGGCGGGGGTGACGGAGTTTCAACTGACCCTTGGATTGGTGTTCAGGGATCTTCCCCTCCAAATTTTTGATATCAATCACATAGGGCACGATGGATCCTATGCACCGTGGTTGGCGCATGTGGATCGGGTCATCGATCAGGTGTTGGATCGTCACCTGTCTGTTCTGTGGGATATTTATAATGAGCCCGATTTAGCCGCGCTTCCGATCAATGAGAACGAGCGACTCAAAGAAGGCTGGCGGCTGGCCTACCAGCGCATTAAATACCGGATTCCAGGCGCGAAGATCGTCGGGCCCAGTGTAAGCCGGTATCGATTGCTGAAGCCGTTCCTGGAATGGAGCCAGGAGCACGATGTGTTTCCCGACGTCGTGGCGTACCATGAATATGACGACCCGTCCAATGCTCTCGGGCTCGTGGAGGATTTACGGAGTTACTTAAAGGAACGAGGCCTGGCCAGGCCGATTTCTGTGAATGAGATCCTGGGGCAAGAGACGTGGACTATCGCAGGATATACCGTGGGCGTTCTTGCGGCATACGAGCGAGCCAACATTCTCAGCGCGATGAGATCGTGTTGGCCGGACCCTCAAGACACGAGCCGCGACAGAGTGGAAAATACCTGTGATAATCCCACTCTGGATGGTCTGCTGTATGTCGATCGGCAGTCCAAGCGGCCGGGGTGGCACATTTACAAGACGTACGCGGAGATGGAAGGGGTGCGTCTTTACACGATGACCGACAGTCCAAAACTTCATGCCCTGGCGGCCTTCGATACAACCTCAGGCATCCTGCGGTTGTTGTTGGGAAAATACGAAGAGTATTCGACTGCCGATACCACCGTGATCCTCAAAAATGCTGGTCGAACATTTTCACTCGGGCAGGGACGTAGCCTCTATCTCTGTGCCGAGCAGATTCCCGATACGGGGTCAGCACCGCTCGCTTCGACCGTGGTCACGCTGGATCGTGCCTTGCCGCTCGTGGACGGGGACCTCTCGTTCACCTTGCCTCAGTTTTACCATTCTGATGCCTACCGGGTTGTGGTGTCCCCTGCATCTGGCTGTAAGTCTCGCGGGTAACGCGTCTCCCTTGTCTTTCCAGTGAGTCAGGAGCATCAAGCACAGCTCCACAGAAAAGACTTGTGATCGACCACCCCATTCCAGAGTGACTGAGCCGGAGCAGGGAAGACGCCGGTGTATGTGGCCATCAACGGCGAGCCGGCCGGACTCATCGCGGTGGCTGACCCGGTCAAGGCAACGTCGCGGGAGACGATCCGGCAGCTTCAACACATGGGATTCACTGTCGTAATGTTGAGCGGCGATCTCGAGCGTACAGCGTAGGCGGTGGCGAGCCAGGTTGGCGTAGACCGGGTCGTGGCGGGGCTGTTGCCGGAGGGCAAGGTGGCGGAGATCCGGCGTCTGCGCGAGGCGGGTGAGGTGATCGCCATGGTCGGAGATGGTATCAATGATGCGCCGGCGTTGGCACAGGCCGCTGTGGGAATGGCCATCGGGAGCGGCACGGATATCGTCATCGAAGCGAGTGATGTCACGCTCATGCGCGGTGACCTGCAGGGCGTCGCCTCCGTGATCAGATTTGCCAGGAAGACGATGCTGGTGATGAAACAGAATCTGTTCTGGCGTGTATTTATAATGTTGTGGGCGTCCCTGTCGCGGCCGGTGCGTTGTATCCGTTCACCGGTCTGATGGTAAGCCCCGTACTGGCGAGCGCAGCTATGGCCTTCAGCTCCGTCAGCCCCGTCATGAACAGCCTGCGGCTACGGAGAGTACAGATAAACTGACCAGATCGCGGGTAGTGAGTAAGGCTTCGTCATGTGAAACAGGATGATTCGTATGTGCAGGCTTCGTAGATCATCGCCCCATCTACGTTCGGTTGCCGAGTCTCTTCCGCAGGTGGGGAATGAGTTCATTCAGACACTCAGGGAATTGGGAGACGGGCCTCAAGTAGCGGGCTCAGGAGACGGAAGCCGTGGTGCGATTTACCGCAGACAGGAGATGTTGTGTTGCCCAGAAATGCCTCAAAACGAGTATACGTTGAGATTCTGAACTGTGTTGGAGGATCCGTATAACCTATTGAAACGACAAGTATATTAAGACGATGTGTCGATAGAAGTTTTCCTGGCACTACCCGTGCTTTCCTTCCATACGAGCTTGGGCAGACTTGACGACCCACTGCAATTGTTTGAAACTATGCCTGCATTTGAGCAGATCCTAAGAAGAGTGTCGCTCGTATGATCCGACGAGTGCCTACGAAATATGTCGCCTTGCTGCTGTTCTTCACCTTCTGTCAGGTGATGCGCTCGATGTGTACCTTGCCGGACCTGTCGATGGCAGGAGAAACCACAACCTTGGTAGAAGAGCACATGGCTTGCCCCATGGAGGGGACGATCATGTGTCCGCCGTCACTCACCTCGTCTCCCGAGCGCCAGCTCAGGCCAAGCATCATCGCAATGGATGTTGCTCATGCGACGATCCTGCTCAGTCCAGCTGCCGTACTCACAGTTTTCTCGACCTCGACGCAGTGGTCTCGGAGCAACGTCTGCTCAATTGTGCCTCTCTCCATAGACTCCTCCCCGGTCCTCCGGATCTGATCCCATACCTCCGGTACTTCCGGTCGCCGCCCGGCTGTTTTCGCTGAGCGAGCGATTCCCCCCTATTCTTTCACGCACTGTGGAGGTGCTGCCGTGACACAATCAATCGCCAGAAATCCGGTCTGGTCTTTTCCAGTTGTCTTCTTTTTCATCGTGGTGCTCTCACCCTGGTCAGTTCGTGGCGAGGAAGATCCTGGGGATGTTCCGTCTAATAGCACTGTTCACGGTTCGCAGGGTGAGCGTCGCATCGACCTCGCGAGCCTGATTGCAGAACTGGAAGGCGTGAATCCGGAAATCAAAGCAGCCCGTCAACGTTGGGAGGCGGCCAAGGCTGTGGTGCCTCAAGTCCAGGCGCTTCCCGACCCGAGACTCCAGTTCGGATATCAACGCATGCCGATGACCGATCCACTCCAAGGCGCCATGTATGGATTCGGACAGGAGATTCCCTTCCCCGGTAAGCTGAGTCTTAAAGGGGAGGTCGCTCAACGTGAAGCCGAGCGGATGGAACAGGAATTCAATGCCACTCGGCTGAGACTTGTTGCAACCTTGAAGGAGGGGTACTTCACCCTGCATTTCGTGCATAAAAGCATCGAGATTGTCGAACGGAATAAAGCGCTGTTGCTGCAGTTCGAGAAGACTGCCAAAGCTCGGTACAGCGTTGGACAAGCCGCCCAACAGGATGTCTTCAGAGCTCAACTCGAGATTTCACGGGTCTTGGACCGGCTGGCGGTGTTAGATCAACAAAAAGAAAGCCTCCATGCCGCGATCAACCGTCTGGTCAATCGTCCACCTGCGGGCCCCCTTGGAACACCAGACGAAATTCACACCACGATTCTGACCATTCCCTTGCAGGAACTCAGTGAACGCGCCGACGCATTTTCGCCCGCGCTCCTGGCGACGGCCAAGGGCATCGATCGCTCCGAGCGATCGGTCTCGCTCGCCAAGCGGCAGTATTACCCGGATTTTGATATCACGGCTTTGGGACTTCGAAACGACCGGATCAACGACAACGGCTATCAAGTTATGGTGGGGATCAAGATTCCGCTGTTCTACGAGACCAAGCAGAAACAAGGCGTGCGTGAGGCAATGGCTGGCCTTGAAGGCGCGCGTGAGGAGTTCGCGGCGACCCGCCAAGACCTGTTGTTTCAAGTCAAAGATGGGTTTGTGCAAGCGCAGCGGGCTGAGCGCTTGATCACCATTTTACGTGACGCGATTATTCCGCAAGCCACCTTGGCGCTTCAGGCTGCCCAAGCCGGCTATGGGGTGGGCAAGGTAGACTTTCTGACGCTGCTCAATAGCCTGTTGACTCTTCAGGACAGCCAGCTTGAACTGCATGGGGAGATGGTGAACCACGAGAAAGCGCTCGCACGACTTGAGGCCGTGACAGGCCGCCCATTGATCGGCGGCTTACTGGAAAGGAAGTCGGGATCATGACTCGTCGCAGTCTTATTGGATCAGGCGTGTTGCTAGCCCTCGTGATGTCCTCACTCGCTTTGCTCTGGTGGCGCCCGGCGTTGGTTCCGTCCGCGGATTCGAAACAAGACGCAATGTCGAACATGCCGGGGATGGCACCCCAGGCCACGCCAAAGAGTGAGGAGTCTGAGTCAAACCCCAGACCTGAAGCGGCGGCAGTTACCTCGGTGTTGCCGGGCATCGTGACAATCCCGATCGAGCGTCTGCAGATGATCGGGGTGAAGTACCAACCAGTCGTCAGACGGCCGTTGGAGAAGCTGATTCGGACCGTCGGGCGGGTCGCGGTCGACGAACGAAAGCTGGCGAAAGTCACCATCAAGTTTCACGGCTGGATTGAAGAGCTGTTTGTGAGCGCGCTGGGCGATCATGTGAAGAGAGGACAACAGCTCTTTACGATCTACAGTCCCGACCTGGTCGCAAGTCAGGAAGAATACCTCCTCGCGTTGCAAGGACAGAAGCAACTGGGGGCCAGCGAGTTTCCCGAGGTCGCGCGCGGTTCTCGGGATCTGCTTGAGGCCACTAAGCGTCGTTTCCAATTGTGGGATATCACGGAGGACCATCTTCGAGAGCTCGAACATACCGGCAAAGTCATGAAAGCGCTTCCGATCCATTCGCCCATCACAGGGACGGTCATCAGAAAAGAAGCGCTGGCCGGTGCCCATGTCGATCCAGGCGAAGAACTCTATACCATTGCAGATCTCTCCCACCTGTGGGTCTTGGCGGATATCTACGAATATGAGTTGTCCTTCGTGAAGATCGGGCAACAGGCGGCTGTGAAGCTCTCCTACGATCCGGGAACCGTCCTGAAGGGAAAGGTGGGATTCATCTATCCCACACTTGACCCAAAAACTCGTACCGCCAAAGTTCGCTTTGAACTCGATAATCGCGATGAAAAGCTGAAACCGGATATGTACGCGAACGTGGAGTTTCGGGTTGAACTAGGCAAGCGTCTCGCGATTCCTCAAGAAGCCATCATCGAGTCAGGTCAGAAGCAGGTTGTGTTTCTTCATCTCGGTGAGGGCCGACTCGAACCGCGTGTTATCAAGACAGGCGTGAAGACGGGGGAATGGTCTGAGGTGTTGGAAGGGTTGAAAGAAGGGGAACACATTGTGACTTCGGCGAACTTTCTGATCGATAGCGAAAGCCGGCTTAAGTCAGTGGTCGAAGGCATGGGCGGCATGCCGGGCATGAAGATGAAGGATTAAGCCCTCCATGATTGAACAGATCATCGAATTTAGCGCGAGAAATCGTTTCATTGTTTTCTTACTGGTCTTTTCCTTCTCAGCAGTAGGCCTCTGGGCAATGCGTCAGACCCCTATTGATGCCCTGCCTGATATTTCCGATACACAGGTGATCGTGTACACCACCTGGCCGGGACGGTCTCCAGATTTGGTCGAGGACCAAATCACCTATCCGATTGTTACGGCGCTCTTGTCCGCACCCAACGTCACCGTCGTTCGAGGGTTTTCGGACTTTGGCTATTCCTACGTCTACATTCTTTTCAAAGATGGTACGGATATCTATTGGGCCAGGTCGCGCATTCTCGAACGGTTGAATCAACTCTCTGGCCGGATGCCAGAAGGTGTCATGCCCCAGTTGGGGCCCGACGCGACCGGTGTTGGCTGGGTCTTTCAGTATGCGTTGATTGATGAATCCGGTCAGCACGATCTCGCCGCTCTTCGCAGTTTCCAGGATTGGTATCTGCAGTATTGGGTTCGAGCTGTGGAAGGCGTGGCCGAGGTGGCCAGTGTTGGCGGATTTGTCAGGCAGTACCAGGTCAACCTCGATCCTACGAAGGTCTCTGCCTATCGACTGTCACTTCCTGCCATTGTCGAAACGATTCGCCAGAGCAATAACGACGTGGGGGGCCGTGTCGTAGAATTTTCTGGAATCGAATATGTGGTCCGCGGGCGCGGCTATATCAAGAACGTCGAGGACATCGAGAAGATTGCCGTGGCAGTCAACGAAAATGGGACACCGATTTTATTACGTGATGTTGCAACGATCCGGCTCGGGCCTGACATGCGGCGGGGGCTGGCAGAACTCAATGGCCAAGGTGAGGTGGCAGGCGGCATCGTTGTCATGCGGTTCGGCGAGAATGCGTTGACTGTCATCGAACGGGTCAAGGCCAAGCTCAAAGAGCTAGAACCTTCTATGCCGAAAGGCGTGAAAGTGGTCAGCACCTACGACCGGAGCGATTTGATTCGTGAGTCAATCGCTACTGCCAACGAGAGTTTGATGGAAGAACTCATCGTCACCGGCGTCTTGATCCTGGCGTTCTTACTCCATGTGCGTTCGGCAGTCGTCCCCATCCTGACACTTCCACTCGCCGTCCTGATCTCGTTCATCCCGATCTATCTCATGAACATCGGCATGAACATCATGTCTCTGGGCGGTATCATCGTGGCGATCGGCGATATGGTCGATGCCGCCATCGTGATGGTGGACAATGCACACAAGCGCCTTGAGGAATGGGAGCGGGATGGGAAGGTTGGCGACCGGCTCCAAGTCCTGATCGATTCCGCCAAGGAAGTCGGCCCACCCATTTTTGCGTCTGTGCTCGTCATTGCCATCTCATTCATCCCTGTCTTTGCGCTTGAAGCGCAAGAAGGTCGCATGTTCAAGCCGCTGGCTTGGACGAACAACCTGGCCATTGTGATGTGTGCCGTACTGGCCATCACCTTAGTCCCTGCCTGCTTACCGACGTTTATTCGAGGGAAGATCTTTCCGGAACTGAAGCATCCTGTCACCCGCTCGCTGCAACGGCTCTATGCCCCGATGTTGGGCGCGGCGTTGCACTATCGAAAAGCGGTCGTGATGAGTGCGATCGTATTGATGGCCAGTATCGTGCCGGTCTACCAGCAAATGGGCTCCGAGTTTATGCCGCCTTTATATGAAGGCACGATCCTCTATATGCCGACCACCTTGCCGGGCTTGTCGGTGACGGAGGCTAGCCGGCTACTTCAAATCATGGATCAAAAGCTGCGCTCCTTTCCGGAGGTGGAACAGGTCTTTGGTAAAGCTGGACGAGCGGAAACATCCACCGACTCCGCACCCTTCAGCATGATGGAAGTGGTGGTGGCGCTGAAATCGAAGGATCAATGGCGACCAGGGTTGAGCTATGAGGGACTCGTGGATGAGATGGACCGCGCGCTTCAGATTCCTGGGGTGACAAACGCGTGGACGATGCCAATCAAGGCGCGGATCGACATGCTGACGACCGGGATTCGGACGCCGGTCGGAATCAAGGTCTTTGGTCCGGATCTGAAGCAGATCGAAAAGATCGGCGAGCATCTGGAGATGGTTCTCAAGGACGTACCCGGGACTAGGAGTGCGTATGCAGAGCGTGTATCCGGGGGATACTTCCTCGATTTCGAGATCAACCGTGAGGAAATCGCGCGCTATGGCTTTAAACTGATGGATGTTGGAAAGATCATCGAGACCGCCATCGGGGGTGAAAATATTGCCACGACCATTGAGGGGCGAGAACGTTATCCCATCAACGTTCGCTATTTCCGTGAATTGCGGGATGATCCGGAAAAGCTGGAGCGGGTGTTCGTTGATACGCCGACTGGTACGCAAGTGCCGCTCGCCCAGCTTGCGACGCTTCGATTCGTCCATGGTCCTCCCATGATTCGGGACGAAAATGGGATTCTTGCGGGATACGTCTTCCTCGACATGGCAGGGCGAGATGTCGGCGGCTATGTGGAAGATCTCAAAAGAGTTGTGGCCGAAAAGGTGGTGTTGCCGGCTGGCTATACGATCGTCTGGTCAGGCCAGTATGAATTTATGGAACGTGTGAAAGAACGGCTGAAGCTAGTCGTCCCGCTGACGCTCATCTTCATTTTCGTCACATTCTATTTCGCCTTCCGGTCGGTCGCACAAACCTGCATGGTCATGGTTGGGGTCCCGCTCTCCCTCGTGGGCGCGATCTGGTATCTGTCGCTTCTAGGGTACAACATGAGCATCGCGGTGTGGGTAGGACTTATCACCGTCGTAGGGACGGCGGCGGAGACCAGTGCCGTCATGTTGGCCTATCTGGATGAGGCCTGCTCGCGACGCAAAGCGGCCGGTCGACTGACGACACTTCAGGATGTGATTGAGACGGTGCAATTCGGCGCGGTGGAGCGGATTCGACCCATGATGATGATCGGCCTTGTGGATGTGATTGGGTTGATCCCTGTGATGTGGGCGACTGGAACTGGCGCCGATGTGATGAAACGCATCGCAGCGCCTCAAGTTGGCGGGGTTTTTTCCGCCATGCTGCTCACGTTGTTTGTCATTCCGCCGGTCTATGTCATGTGGCGGTGGTGGAGGCAACAGCAGGAGTCATAGGGGCAGCCATGTCTCTGAAGCAGGCGACAAAGGCGGAATTCTCACTGGACTTGGACAAAACAGCATATCTGGCGCCGGAGAACACAACCATGCGGGAGTCGTCTCCGCTTAAGAACGGGAGTGTTCCCGGCAAGCACAACGCCGGTGCGAGTGTGTCGTCGGATGAACAGATGCAGAGCGCGAGAGTGTGGAGTTTTAGAAGCCGCGCTGAACGATGCTGTCGGGAGCAATGCATTGGATAAAAGTAGATTACGTCTGTTGCCAAGTCAGGAATGGGAGTCACGAGAACGGATCGTGATGGTGAGGAACTCTTCGGATTCTTCTGTGAAAAAGTGTGAAAGCCAGACCTGGGTCGGCCAGCAATTGTTGGAACGGCTCGCTGGTGTACGGCTGCCCCATCGGAGTGATGCAACACGGCCTCCGGTTTGCCTTGCCGCCAGATCGCCATTACCAACGCATGGGTGACTCATTGGGCCGTCATCGTCGCATTCATGGACCAGCCGCCACTCGTCGGGGGAAGCGATCCACGACCGCCGCGAGGGAGAGCCTCCCTTCGGCCGTTCAGGTGAGACGTGAAGTCAGTCACCCGGTTTGGAGCCGTGGCGTCAACCTGACGATTGCGCACATTCGGTGTCACCGCGCGCGGCGATTGCGGGCCGGCATCGACAGGCATCTGACGCTGTCTGGAATGCGCCCGCCAGGCCTGTCGCCGCATCAGCTGCTCGATCCGAGGCATGCCGCATCCATCTCCCTCGGCCAGGAGGTCGTGGCGCACATGTCTCGTGCCGTAGGTCCGGGGATTCTGCAGGAAACTCGCCAGAATCTTGTCGCCCCACATCTCGTCGCGATATACGCGCTGACTGCGTGGCCGCGTCAGCCATGCAGAGAACCCACCTCGCGAGACACCGAGCGCCTCGTATCGCCACATCGTCGGCCAGCTCCTGTCAAGACCGAAGCTGGTTGTCCGCAAATCACCGATGTGAGATGTCCACTTTTCACCGTTGAGATTGTCCAGTCCACTGACTCAAATCGCCCCATCGGTCGTCACCTCTCCCGGCTCGGTGGGTGGCCGTCGGCCGAAGAGCCCGGCCTTCTTCTTCTCCCGCAGCCGATAACTCTCGCCTTTGATGTTCAACGTGGTCGCGTGATGCAGGAGCCGGTCCAGGATCGCGGTGGCGAGCACGTGATCGTTGAAGACCTCCCCCCAATCCGCAAAGCTCTTATTGCTGGTCACCATCAGGCTGCCTCGCTCGTAGCGGCGAACCAGGAGCCGGAAGAAGAGACTGGCTTCTTCCCGCGTGAGCGGCAGGTAGCCCAATTCATCAAGGATCAGCAGCCGAGGGTAGGCGAGCTGTTGGAGCGTCCGCTCCAGTCGGTTCTCGTGCCGCGCCTGGACTAACCGGCCCATCAGACTCTCGAAGGTCGGGAAGAGCACTGAGTAGCCCGCTTCCACGGCTTTGATCCCCAGGGCAATGGCGAGATGGGTTTTGCCCACGCCGGGTGGCCCCAAGAGGACCACGTTCTCGGTGCGTTCGACAAAGCTCACCCCCGCCAACTCGCGCACGACTTTGCGGTCGAGTGAGGGCTGAAACTCGAAGTCGAACTGGTCGAGGGTTTTGATCCACGGGAACCGGGCGAGCCGCAGGCGACTGTCGATCCCGCGCTGGTGCCGCCCCCGCCATTCCGCTTCCAGCGCCTGGGCCAGGAACCCTTGATAGTCGAGATCGCCCTTGGCCGCCTGCTCACAGACGCCGTCGAGCTGGGTGAGCAGATGCTCCATCTTCAAGCGTTCGAGGAGCACACTCAGTTCCATCATGGCGCCACCTCCTCGTAGACGGCCAAGGGACGCCGTTCAACCTCGAAGATGTTCGCCCACAGGGCGGCATGATGCGCCGGGACCGTGACCCAGTCCCGCTCCCCGGGGACCACGCGATGGCTCGCCACAAGGTGCTCCCCCTCGTAGACGGCCAACTCCCCGTCGAGCGTGAGCCGGATCTGGACCGGGCGGCCGGCCAAGTGGGCGGGCACGCTGTAGCGGCGGCCGCGGACGTCGATGTAGGCGTCCCAGCTGACCTGCCGGATTTCTCGGTAGGCCGTGTCGTAACGTGTGGCTGGCAAGGGTCGCAGCGTCGAGGCCTCGCGGGCAAACCGGTCGGCGACAATCTCCTGGACCGTCCCATGTCGCCGTTGGTCGGCCTCCTCCCGCAGCCACTGTTCGGCGAGCTGATTGAGATGGGCCCAGCTCTCGAAGGCGCGGTAGCGCACGAAGAAGTGGTGCTTGACGTAGCCGACCATCCGCTCATCTTTGCCCTTGGTCTGCGCCCGTGCAGGCCGACAGGCGCGCGGCACAAACCCATAGTGGCCCGCGAGATCCACAAACCTCGGATGGAACCGGACGGGCCCGCCCACGGGATGCTCCAGGACCGCTGCCTTCTGATTATCCACCAGGACCTCCCCCGGGACGCCGCCGAACCAGTCGAAGCTCCGGATCAGCCCGTCATAGGTATGTTCCGCATCCGCGCCGTCTGTGCACCAAAAATGGAACCGCCGCGAGAATCCCAGCGTGTTGACGATCACGTGGACCGTGGTCTCCGCTCCGGCAATCCGCGTCCGGTGCTCGGCCCAATCGCTCTGCAGCTGCCGCCCCGGAGCCGTCTCAAACCGTACGGTCGCCCGGCGGACGCGCAGCACTCGCTTCGGTCGGATATAGTCCCGGAGGATCGAGAGCCGGCCCGGATAGCCCTTGGTCTGCAACTCCCGAAAGATCACCACGGCGTTCCAGACCCCCTCAGCTAACAGCCGGTCGATGTCGGCCCGATAGGGATCCAGCCGACTGCTCCGCCGGCTGGGCCGTGGAGCCGGCGCTCCACCACGGGCGAGCGCCCGGCGGATGGTCCGGGGATGCACGCCGACCTGTTTCGCGATGTCACACACATAGAGGCCCCGTTGTGCCAAGGCATCAATCACCATGAAGTCCTCCCTTCGCAGCATCCGTCCCTCCTCCGCTTGGATAATCGGTGAAGGGACATTGTGATCGGTGTTCAGAGGACTTTTCAGTTCGGTGATCGTAGGACTTATAGCATCGGCGCTGACAGCTCCCCGGTGCTTCACGATGAAGCCGCACGTCACGGCGGCACCCTCGCGAAGTAGGCTGCGGCCTTTTTAGATTGTTCCGCTCGGCTTTGAGCTTGGTGACCTCACGACGGAGGCGTTCGATCTCCAGCTGATTTGTCCCTGGCCGAGGAAGCCTGCTGCGCATCGGCTGCACACTCCCATACCGATCGGCGTACCATGGTGGCCTCCACGGTTAAATCCCGAGCCGCTTGTGCCACCGTCACGCCTCGTTCTCGACCGAGTTTCACCGCCTCCAGCCTACACGCTCTCGTGTGCGTCGTTCCATTCCCACCTCCGCTTTCCTTCATATCCCTCACTCGGTGTCTTTGAAACCGGCAGCAGGCCACTCCGTAGCCGTATCAAATCTGAATGGGTATATGCCTGATATTGATTCATGGGTTTTCATACGTTGTGTAAAGACTAGCTGGATACAAGGCCCACACCAGAGTCAATTCTAAAGAAGACACCTTGTCTCCAAGTTACTAGGGAGGTTCTAAAGATCGTTTCCTTTGAACGTCGGCAATTACCAAACCGAAAAAATGCCACTACGAATAATCCTTGGCGGTAGGAGGTGATGAATCGTTAGCCAAATCCACAGGAATGGCCTGTCCCTTCCTGCCTCAGAGCATTATTCCTCATCTGTAGCATCTTGCCCTCAGTCGCTCCCGCTCTTCTCTCGGAAAAGTCCGCAATCGTCCGTGTAACCGGTGTACTTTGCCCTGCTGACTCTGCTCTTCTGAGGTACAAGGATTGCTCTGTCAAATTGCAGGAGACCTGAGGTAGAAGTCGGCCTCTGAATAGGGCGTGCCGGGTGTTGGGAGGCGCGCCATCTGCCATCGGAAGCCAAGGAGCAGCGTCAACGCAAGCTGCGGCGCGGGAACGGGAGGCAAGTAGGATATGACGGGTTGCCATGTGGTGTGAACCGCAGGGCATGATCCCGTGTCGCATGCTTCTTCAGTGAGAAAGGGGAGTTCCCATGGACGGGAGCCCAGGAATATTTCGAGCAGTTTTTGTTCTGACGGTGATGATGAGTTTGTTCTCCGTGACGGGCAGCGAGGGGCAAACCACGTCAATTACGTCTTCCGGGCTGAACACCAATGTGGCCCTTAGCCCCAATGCGCCAGTGCCGACGTACAACATTACCGGCGGCACGAGACCGGGCAATGGCACGAACCTTTTCCATAGCTTTGGCGACTTCAGTGTCGGCACGCATGACCGCGCTCTGTTTCAAAATGACTCCGGACTTGCGACGACGAATATTCTGAGTCGGGTGACGGGGGGCCAGACCTCGAACATCTATGGGAACATTCAGACGGCGGGGTTTGGAACGGCGGCCTTGTGGCTGATTAATCCGGCCGGCATCGTCTTTGGCCCCTCGGCCTCGCTGAATGTCGGCGGTTCGGTGCATTTCAGCACGGCCGACTATTTGCGGCTTGGCAGCGGCAATGATCGCTTCTATGCGGATTTGGGCAAAACAAGCCAACTGACGAGCGCACCAGTGACGGCGTTTGGATTTTTAGGTGAGCGCTTGGCAGGTCCCATTACCGTGCAAGCCGGATCGCCGCTTGCCGTTGGTGAAGGAAAGGCGATTTCGCTGATAGGCGGGGATATTTCGATAATTGGACGAACTGTTTTCGCACCGGGTGGACAGCTAGACCTGGCGAGTGTGGCAGGAGCCGGCGAGGTAATTCCCGATCAGCTAGGTGAGACGCCATCTCTTGGTCTCGCCAACGTGTCCAAACAAGGTACGATTCAACTCACAGAAGGGGCGATCTTGAGAACGAGTTCTAGCAAAGGCGATGCTGGCCAGGTTTTTGTTCGTGGAGGGCAGTTAGTGTCGGAAAATGCAAGCCTTGAAGCAATTACGACCGCCTCTAGTCAGTTTGACTCTACTTTTACTGTTATGACTTGCTGCAAAGGCGGAATAGTCGACCTTGTTGCTGCCTCGGTCTCGTTGAAAGGAAGTGCTGGGGGAAGTTCAGGAAGAACGATTTATACGAACAATCAGGGGGATGTTACCATTAGTTCAAACGAAGTGGCGCTGGATCACGCCCAGATTGTTACTGATGGGTACAACGTACCAGGGCCGAATATGAATCGTGCTGGGCACATACGTGTCCAAGGTTTGGGGGGAACCGACTCCTTTTCAAATCATGTCTTACTGCGGAACCAAACCGTGCTTGATACCGAGGGATGGTTTCTTGATGTTGGGGGAGGTAGACAGGGCGGACAGATCAGTATTCAAGCAATCGACATAGATATGTCGAATAGCCAGGTACTGACGAATCAAGGGTCTATAAGGCTGGAGGCGGCAAGAACCATCCGGAGCGGTGGCCAGAACCTGATTCAAAATGACTTCGGATTCACTGCAAATGTTTCCGATCACAAAGGCATCGTATTGAAAGCTGGCGAGTCTATTTCCCTGACAGCAGGAGACATCGTGGCTGCTGTTGAACACGCTAGTATTCATTCGGCACATTTTTCACCAGACAATATCCTCATTGCCGCCCCCACTTTATCCTTTAGGGCGACAAAGATATCTGCGGACGGTGGATCACTCGGCAGTGCGGGTGACATCGATATTCGTGCTAGGGATATTGTTGTCTTTGATGATTCTGTCATCAGCACAAAGAATTCCGGCTCAGATCCGTTGAATGGCGGAGGAGCTGCCGGCACAATCACTATTTCAGGTGTCGAAGACGGTGTCGGTGCCAAAACCATTCAAGTCCTGAATGACAGTAAGATATCGAGCAGTGGCCCTTCTGATAATAGTTTTGGATTTGCAGGTTCCATCAGTGTAAAGGGCGATTCTGTCGTCTTCGATGCGGGACACGCGGCAGTGAGTCATGCAGGTATAGGCGGTGGTGGAAGAATATCTATACGTGGCAACAATTTATTATTCGCAAATAACTCGAGTCTGGAAGCAACCACAACCGGTCTCGATAGGATAGCTCCTTCCCCTCAAGGTGTCAGTCAACTTTATCCAGCAGCAAGTGGAGGAAACATTGTAATCGCCGGAACTAATATAGTTCTGGCTGATCATTCCACGATAAACACCTCCTCAACTGGGGATGGAAAGGCCGGCGATATCACTCTTAATTCAGGTGGTAGTATCTCTATCGCGAATAGTATGGTGACGACCTCGGCGGCTGAAGCGTCTGGCGGCAATATTACCCTCACTGCGCCGAATCTGGTGCGCCTTCGTAGTAGCCAGATCACCACCTCGGTAACTGCTGGAACGGGTGGTGGTGGTAACATCACGATTGACCCACAATTTGTGGTTCTTCAGAATAGCCAAATTCTTGCCCAGGCAACTCAGGGGAAGGGCGGAGCGATTTCCATCGTTGCTGGGGTCCTGTTGGCTGACCCTGCAAGCGTGATCAATGCCGACTCTGGAAATCAGGCACTCAATGGTACCGTCAACATTCAAGCACCTCTCCAGCAACTTGCCGGTGCCATTGCGCCGTTGCCGCAAGCCTTTGCGGTCGCAACCAATCTCTATGGCCAGCGTTGTGCTGCGGAGAAGGGCGGGCAATTCAGCAGCTTCGTGCAAGGGGCGCGGGACGGCGTGCCGCCGCAGCCAGGGGATCTGATTCCGAGCCCGTTGCTGCTGGAGTTGGATGAGGTTCCGTTGAGCCGTAGCCTACAGTCCCCATCAAAGCTGTCAGCGATCCGTCTCGGATTGCCTGATTTCGAGCAGTCGTCTCGCAGCAGCCTGACAGTCTTTGTCGGCTGTCGATCGTAAGGCGGCAAGGTGGGGCACCTGATCGTCAAGAGCCAGGAGGAGGGGACCATCCATTACGCCACCGAGCATCAGCCTATGCCTTCCTCGCAGCCGAACAGCATGCAGAGAGGGTGGAGCGGTTGTTCCCGGAACGTCTTCTTCCAACTCTTGATGCTGGTTGCCTGCAGTCTGTTGATGCCTGAGCTTGACTATGCGCAGGTCGGCCTGCCCCCTGTGATCGATCCTTCCGGCCGATCCGGCCTTCCACCTCCGGTGGAACAGAAGCAGCCCTTGCGTCCGGAGCAGCCTCCCACGGAGATTCTTCCTCCGGTCCAACCTTCGCCGAGAGATCTCCGCCAGAAGGGCCCGCTATTGCGGGTTTTTGTCAGACAGATCCAGGTGGTCGGCAGCACCGTACTGTCACAGGAGGAGTTGACCCAACTCACCGCTCTCTACGAAAACCGGGAGGTGACGACCGAAGATTTGGAGGAATTGCGAAGGCGCATTACGCTGGCCTATATCGACAAGGGCTATCCCAATTCAGGCGCGGTGCTGCCTGATCAAGCGGTGGTCGATGGCACGATCACGCTGCAGGTGATTGAAGGAAGGCTCAGTGATGTCAGAATTCAAGGCACGAAATGGTTTCGGCCCTCCTACCTCCGCGACCGTATTGAGCTGAGCGCAGGGCCCCCCTTTAACATGAACCCGCTCCGGGACCGGCTGCAGCTGCTTTTGCAGGACGACCGGCTGGAGCGCTTGAATGCCGAACTCAAACCGGGCACAGTTCCCGGTGAAGCTATATTGGATGTCGCGGTGCAGGAGGCGAATCCCGTCAGGGCTTTTGTTGAGTATAACAACTACATCAACCCCACGGTCGGCGAAAATCAGCTGCGCGGGACGATGGCCCATCGCAACCTCACGGGCCGTGGCGATGTGTTGAGTATGAGTTTCGGGGCTTCGGGTCAGGCTTCCCCCGCTAAGATAGGCGTGTTCCCGGCGGTGGATGCCTCCTATGCGATTCCCCTCAACCGATACGACACCACTTTGTTTGCGGGCTACCGGTATTTCAAGTTCAAGGTGGTGGAAGATCCGTTTCGGCCGCTGGATATCAAGAGCGAGACACAGATCTTCACCCTGTCGCTGCGCCAGCCGGTCTATCGCACCCTGAACGACGAGGTTACGATCGCGCTCGTGGGCGAATACGAGCAGAATGCCAATAGTCTCCTTGGCACGCCGTTCGACTTCGTCACTGGCATGAAGAACGGCTTTGGGAATGTCGCCGCGCTCCGCTTCATCCAGGAATGGACCCATCGGACCACGGAGTCCGTATTTTCGGTGCGCTCCCGCTTTTCCACGGGGGTCGATGTCCTGGGGGCTACGGTCAACGGAGCGTCGGGAGCGGCGGAAGGTCAGTTTTTTTCCTGGCTCGGGCAGGCGGAATGGTTGAAGCGTTTTGAATCGCGTATCGAAATATTAAACTTTCTCAATATGCAGCTCGCCAATGACCATCTGTTTCCTCTCGAACAAATGGCGGTAGGGGGACGCTACAGCGTGCGGGGCTATCGCGAAAACACCCTGCTTCGGGACAACGCCTTCGTGTATCAGTTTGAGACCCGCTTTCCTCTGTGGAGTTCAAGCGAAGGATTCCCTTACGTGCAGTTCTGTCCCTTCGCGGATGTTGGCCATTCCTGGTCGGCCAAGGGCGTGAGCGGCGATCCGCAAACGTTGGCGAGCGTGGGGGCCGGACTCCGGTTCAATATCAGCACGGTGGCAAACCTCAATGTGTATTGGGGACGGCGTCTCGTGACGAATAATGTCTCGAACCCTCATAACGGTCTGCAGGATGAGGGGGTGCATATCCAGTTTGTGCTCAACATCCTCTAGCAGGATGCGGAAAAATTCGCCAGCGGCGCTCTCGCAAGACACTGCCGCCTCACCGGCTCGGCGGCGTTCACAAACGTGACGCGCGTTATTCCGCGCGTCGTGAACCTCAGAGTCTCACCGTACGGCACGAGTACGATTCGCCTCTTCGCTCGCTGTGGCCTTGCTGGATGGCCCTTTTGCGCATCCTGCGGGCTGTTTCTGAAAAGCTTGCTGTGTGCTTATCGGGGGCTAGGGGCGGGAGCCTTGGCGGAATAGGGTTCTCCCTGTTGGATGCGACGCAGGTAGGGGTGACCGGCCGCGACCATTGCATTCTCACCGAGCGGAGCATTGGTCGCAAGTTTGAGGCGGACTAGACAGCCCTGTTGGGACTCGACGGGAGAGAGCAGGCGGATGGACCATTTCATACGCAGATTGTCTTCCCAACAGGTCGTCGACTTTTGTTGGCAAGCTGGTTGTTGTAGACCGTAACTGACTGTCGTGACCTGCGTCTCTCCTACTCGCATCTCCTGCAATCGACGGCTCACATCTGATACCCAGGCCTGGCCGATGACGAAACTATAGGCCTCTGTCCCACGTTCATCACAATAGGCTTCCAGCGTCAGATGCGTTCCTGGATCTCGATCAAGGAGCAGGGCTGTCGAGGCCAGGAGTTGTGCCGCTTCTGCCGCCACGATGGGATGATCGTCGGCAAGGTAGAGGTCGCCGAGTACGGTGGTTCCGGTTCCTGAATGAAGGACGGCCTGCGTGCGGGCAAGCCTGACAGAGGCCGCTCTCGTGCCGGCTATGGGACTGTCCTCTACCGTCGCCACGAGAAAGCCTGTTTCGACCCGTGAAAAGTATCCGAACTCTTCACCGGTGAGATTTGGTTTGACTCGTTCTTTTGCTGAAAGATCCGTAAGGGAAGGCCAGGTGGAGGAGACGGTTGTTGACGACACTTCCGTGAGGCTCTCTGTTCCGGTATAAAAACCGGCCTCACTGATGGAGTTCGACAGAACGAACAGAGCAATCAAGATAGAGATGCGGAAGGCAGGCATGGGAATAGAAAAGGAATTGCTCATTAGAATCCGTGAAGCGGCATGCTCGACGGCAGGAGAGATCACGTGCCACGCAGGCAGCATTGCTCTCCATCAACTATAGCAGGGGATTTTCAGCTGGCTAGGAAGGGGGACCGGGGGCGAAGAGTTCCGCTCTGCTCGTGAAGGAGCATCAGGATGAGACAGGACGTAGATGCAGGAGGTCTGGTCGTGCAGTCGAGCTTACAACCAATTGTTAATCAACAAGAAAGGCGCCCACAAGCCGGGATGGGCTCGCTCGGGGTTTTTCAGCAGCGTGAGCTGAGCCTGTTGCAACGCCATCGCTTTGGATGTGGCTGGGTCCTGGAGATTCTTGTAGAACTCGGTGATGAGTTCGGCCGTGGCTTCGTCATCGATAAACCAGAGGGTCGCAAGGGCGCTTTTCGCGCCGGCCTTGATCGCCATTCCTGCCAAACCTAAGGCCGCGCGATCGTCCCCGGCGGCTGTTTCGCAGGCGCTCAGTGTCAACAATTCGAGAGGCACCGTGCGCATCTCGAACAATCCCACGAGATGGCTCAGGCGATCCATCGTGATGCGGTCGTCAAACGTGAGTACAAAACTCTTGGTGACATCACTTTCAACCTTGCCGTGGGAGGCAATGTGGATCATGTTGTATGGCTGTTCATTAAGGTCACGTTCGACCTTCCCGGCGCGAAACTCTTCATTCAGCACCTGTTTCCCACCGTAAATCGCCTGAACCGCCTTTAATTCATTGCCGACATAGGGCAAGGCCGAAAAGCCCTGCACCGCCTCGGTCAGCCCCATGGAGAACAAGCGGATCTGCTTCCGGTTGAGCGGTCGCGGATCCGTGAGTGTCAATCCCGGCGTGGTCGCCACCGCATAGCGCTCAATCAAAAACTTCGTGCCGTCATGCAAGGGCCCCATCGGAATCGTCCGTAGCGGTCCGTCCGGTACAAAAACCAGGGTGGTGATGTGCGCATTGGTCAGGTCTGCCTCCATGGGGCGAATCAACCACTGATAGAGCTTCTGGGCATGGGGACGATAGGCGTTGTTGGAACGATCTTCGAGGCCGAGTCTGAAGGCGCGTATTTCTTCCGTCAGCTGCTCGCCGGTCACCGGCACAATGAACTGTTTCAGTCCGGCCGGCATGCTCACGAGCAGCTCCATGCGGTCTGCCAGGATAATGGGATAGACGATAGCCGTGGACTTGGATTCCTGGGCGACCGCCGTGCTCGTCGATCGGGCGGTCGCGACACACTCATCTCTGAAATAGTCTTGCAGCTCCGCCGCCTTGTAGAGTTCAACCGTGTCCTGCGCCTGTCCGAGGAGACGCTGGCGGGCCGCTAGGTCTGGTGTTGAGGCTGCGCGTTGCAGTAACAGATCTGACAGCTCAAAGAACAGATTGCCGGTCGTCTCGCGAAAGGAAAACCGGCGGTTGTGGCCTCCCACCGTAAACTCCGACCTGATGGGTTGCAAGGTTTCAATCGCTCGCTGATAGGCAGCCATCGCCTCGTTGATCTGGCCTTTGGACCGCAGCAGACGTGCAGTCTGCCAGTGCCACCGGTATTGGGACTCCGGAGAGCTGACCTGTTGAGCGGCGAGCAGGGCTCGTCGGGTCAGGTCCAGCGCTTCATCCGTGCGATGCTGCGTTTCATACAAGTGACCCAGGTAGCCCCACCCGTAGGATTCGTTTCGTGCATCCCCGATCCTGGTCGCGACCTGGATCGCATTCCAGTAGGCGTCCGCCGCCTGGCGAAGTGTGGGTAGAGGGCTAGGCTTTTTGGGAGGGGGTTGTGTATCAGGTGGAGGTGTGGTCGCACCCGGCCCCTGCGTCGGAGGTGTCCCCGGCTGTAGTTCAACACCCCGTGAACTCTTGGCCGCAAGAAGCGTCCGTTGCACGACATTTCTCGAAGAGACGTCGCCGATGCGGGGCTGGACGATTTCTTCATAGGCGTCCCCAAGGCTGAGCCAGGCATTGGCCTTGTCGAACGAATCCGACATCGAGGCGATTTCCTGCGCGGCGAGGTCTAAGCGCGCCTTGGCTGTGTCGAGCGACCCCTCTTGGATTGTGGCTCGGCCGGCATTGATCAGGGCGATGGTGGTCAGCGATGGTTGACGAGAGGCTTTGGCCAGGATAGACGATTCGGTGTAGGCAGCCACCGCAGAAGAGTATCGTCCGTCGGCCGTGAGAATGTTGCCCTGATCGTTCAGCATGGTCGCGGCAAGGGCCGAATTGTCGAGTGCTCTGGCCGAGGCGAGACCCTCTTCGATTGCACGTAACGCCTCTTTATTATCACCTAGCGCAAAGAGGACAGAGCCCAGCCGCCCCTGCACAATGGCTTTAAGGAGGGGATCTCCAATTCGATCCACTTGTTTTCCCGAATCAACCAAGATCGATCCCGCTTCCTTATAGTGCCCGGTTTGATAGAGCGCTTGCGAGAGATTCACTTGCGCCTTGATTTGCTCTCGTGTTTTGCCCTCCCGTTCATAACGAAGGCCGGCCTCGGTCCAATATTGCATCGCTTGGGTGAAGGCCCCTTGCTGATAGGCGGATTGCCCTTGTTCCATCAGCGTCTCAGGAGAGCTGGTCTCTTGTGCGAGCGCGTCTGGTGCCCAGTCCTGACCGGCAACGACGATGCAGACAAAGAAGACCGCAAGAAGCGTCAGAGTTTTCATGTCGGGGATCACGTAAGATGCCGGGCCGTGAGAGGGCGTCGGCAGGGGTTTGTTGTGAATGGTTGGAGGGGCAAGCACCGTGGCCATGACGCACCTCCTTCTTTCCCGGCTGATCGACGGCATCGCGCGTAGGTGCTCCCTATTGCAGGATGCCATAGGAAGAGCAACACTTGGATGCCCGATATGATTGTATCGGGAAGCCAGGACTGCTGCAATGGACATTGCCGATGAATAAGAGGAAACTCCGGCCGCTATACGTGTATTTCTCGTGAGGCATTCCTCGACAAGGGGGGCACAATTGTCTATATTTTCTGAACTCCCTTGGCGGCGTGAGAACCATAACCTTCATTGCTGATTGACAGGGTAACGGGTGACCTATGAATAAGCTGCATCCATGGTCCTCTGCACCGCTTGCGCTCTGCGTAGTCTTGTCGATTTTCGATTCCCCAATCGTCCTTGCGGGCACAAAGGCAGCGAGTCACGAGCTGGAGACTGTTCGTGGCGAGGGCTGTTATTCCTACGGCGATAACGAAACACCGGCTCAGGCCAAAAGGGCCGCAATGACCATTGCGCAGGAGCAAGCCGTTCGCAGTCATCGTGTGTTGGTGGAATCCACTTCCACCGTGAGGAAGTTGAAGCTTGAAGACGACCTGATTCAAACGGTGAGCGCCGGAATGTTGGAACAGATCAGGGTGGAAAAAGAAGAAAAGAAGGGGCAGGAAATTTGTATTACGGTGAGCGCCAAACTGAGCCCGGTTTCATTCGAGGATTTGATCAAGCAACGAGCAAACGCCAAACAGGTTGCGCAAGAGGCGCAAACTCCGTTGATGCCGCAATCGCAAGGGTTTGGGTTGAGGGTGTGGGTCGATAAGGCCGATGGCCATTACATCGAGGGGGATCGTCTGATCGTGTACGTGCAGTCTGATCGCGATGCCTATCTCAAACTTGACTATTTCATGGCTGATGGTTGTGTGGTGCATTTGGCGCCGAATGTGTATCGCGGCCAGGCGCTGATTCATGGTGGGCGGACCTATTCGTTCGGGGGTGATGCAGATCCGGAACATATCCTCATCACGCACCCGTTTGGCGCTGAAACCATTAAGGCGATGTTGAGTGCGGTGCCGATCGAGGAGGGCGGTGATAGTGCCGGACGTGGGTGCGACGAAAGCCGAGACTACCTCCAACGCCTGGAGTCCGACATCAGGAAGGGGCGTCGAGGCGCGAAGTTAACCGGGGTGGATCGTTCCGTGCCGCTACTCACAACGAGCAAGACAGTCGATACCTACAGCAAGCAACGGAGAGGAGTTCCATTGGATAAGTAGTTGGACTCTCCCGCAACAGGGGCAAGGCACGATGCTCACAGGGCCGTGCGGGAACCCTAAGAAATGGTGGTCACGGCGTTGTCTTCAGATGCCTCGTCTGATGCGCTGGAAATAAACTGTAGGGTCAGGACATCTGATAAGCGAACGATAGTCCCTGCCGAGACGCTTGTTTCTTCTCCTTTGCAGATAGCCCTTCCATTCACCTCGGTCGGTTGAGTCGAAACTGAGCGCAGAATCAGTCCTTCCGGAGCCCGCCGTACTTCGAAATGCCACCGGCTGATGTGCTGCGCCCGAGTCGGATCTTTGTGGGTGAGCACAATATCATTCGCATGGGTGCCGTTCAGTTCGCGTAACCGGCCGAAGGTAATGATCGGCTGTGGCGGCAGAGGGATCTGTTCTCCTGTTTCCGCAATGAGCACGGCAACGGGAAAGCGGACGGGATCAGCCCAGGCGTATGCGAACAGGTCCATCGGCTCGTTTACCCCGGCGAGTTTTACCGGGCCAATAGACCGGCAGCGAAGCCGCCGTTGGACAGTCAGTTCGAGAAATGCCTGTTTCGTGATGCGAATCTCGCCTGGTTGCGCGGTAGCGGCGAGTTTCGCGCAGAGGTTGACCGGGTCGCCCGTGACGATGACCCCATCCGTCAAGACGGTGCCACAGTGGATGCCGATTCTCGTTGTCATCTGATGCTCAGGGGGAATATGAGAATTCTCCTGCAGTCGCAGGGACTGGAAACGTTCCAACACTTCTATCGCCGCCTCGACGCGGGGGAAGCAGAGAAACACGCCATCGCCGACTGTATCCACAATGCGGCCGGATGATCCATCCAGGCTCTTGACGATGAGGTCGACATGGCGCTGCTGGAGTCTGCGCCCCGCCTCATTTCCGAAGCGGGCAAAATACGCCGTCGAGCCGGTCACGTCGCTGAAGGCAAGCGCGAGAGTCCTTTCAAAACGCCGGGCAAGCAACTCCGACAGTTGATTTTGAAGCCGAATGATTTCGGTTAAATTGAGGGATTCGAAATCAAATGTCATAATGTTACGCTGCGATGCGCCGGCATCTTCGCTGTCGGGTAGTGTGTCTTATCGGGAGCAAGATGTTGGTTCCAGGTTGTTAGGAGAAGCGTACAACAACAGCTGTTGCATTGTCCTTTCCTCCCTCTGCATTGGCTTCTGAGACCAGCCTATTGCATGCCTCATGTGGTGAATGACTGGCGTGGTTCAAATGGCCGCTGATTTGCTGATCGCTCAACATTTTTGTAATGCCGTCGGTGCAGAGCAGCAGGATATCCCCTGGTTGGACCGCCTGACTGGCTATATCAGGGTCTGTCTGCCCCTCTACGCCCAATGCACGCACAAGAATATGACGCTGAGGATGAGAAGGAACTTCCTCCGGTGAAATGTGACCGCGTGCAAGGAGATCCTCGACCAACGAATGATCGCGGGTCAAAAGTCGAAGCTCCTGATCGCGGTACAGATACGCCCGACTATCTCCGACATGGCCGATCACGAGTTGTAATGGGGATAAGGATGACACCACCACCGCGACGATGGTGGTGCCCATGCCGGACAAGGCCGGTTCTTCACGCGCTTTCCCTCGAATGGCCTCGTCGGCCCGTTGAATCGCTTTACGCAATTGAACTGATGTCTCACCATCGTTTCCATTGACGATAGCTGGTCGGCCGCTTTCTTGGTGCTGCTGGAAGTGATCGATAAGCGCCTTGACGGTCAGCCTGCTGGCGACGTCGCCGCCGGCTCGCCCCCCCATGCCGTCGGCCACCACCCATACGCCTAGGTCATTGTCCACGACGAACGCGTCTTGATTGGACGAGCGGAGTAAGCCGACATCACTCAGCCCTGCACCGTGCCATGGAAGATGAGCGTTCTCTGAATGAGGAATCATTTAGTTCAAGTAAGGCTGGGAAACTATCCGTTCGGATCCTTGCGCCTGCCTGTTGGGACGATTTGGCCGGCAGCAAGAACAATGCTCATAAGCTACCGCAAGTAGGTTCGTTTCTCAATGAGGACTTGCCAGGGAGGGCCGAGAAATACGTGTAATTATTTCTTCGGAGGAATTGAGGAATAGTGGTTGAATTTTTTGAGTGTGAGGCGTACCAGTAGCTTCATTGCCGCAGGGGAGCCATCATAGGGCTGATGTCACCAGCCGCTATCCGGCAGGGAGGCCAAGATGCAACGGATCACAAGAGCTTCGCCACTCTTTTCGTTCATGTTGTGGCCAATACTTCTGACAGGTCTTAGTGTGGGCTGTGCGGAGACGCCACCGGTTTCCAATGTCATGCCACCGCGTGATGCGACGAGAATTTATGTGGCCAATGAGAGCTCGAATACGGTGTCGGTTATTGACGGCGACACCTTCAAGCCGGTGGGGGAGATCGAAACCCTCAATCATGCCACCCACGATCTGGCCTTGACCCGTGATGGTCGAAAGTTGTTTGCAACGAATCTTGCTTCAGGCGCCGTCTCGGTCATCGACACTCCCACCTTACAGACTGTTGCCTCGATATATACGGGAAAGCGAAGTCATGTGGTCGCCATCACCAACGATGGCAAACATGCCTGGGTTGCGAACATTGCGGATGGAACTGTTTCCATCGTTGAAACAGTCGGATACCGGGTCCTCGGCGTTATTCCCATTCCACAGGCAATGGGCATCACGTTTTCCCAGGATGGGCAATTCGCGTATGTCAGCAGTATGAACAAAACCGTCTCAGTTGTGGATGTGGCGGCCCATCAGGTTATCGAGACAATTCCGGTCGGCACGAACCCGCATTTTCTCGTGCTCGCTCCGAACGGGTATATCTGGGGCACGAATACGGGGCAGAACGATGTGTTTGTGATTGATCCGAAAGAGAATAAGGTTGTGGGGACGTTGGACGTCGGTCAGGCTCCACAGCAAATCACCTTCGGTTACAAAGGCACGACTGGTCCATTGGCCTATATATCCGTCGGAGGACTCAACAAAGTCGTGACCACATTGGCAGACCCTAAAAATCTCAAGATTCGAGATCAGATTGATGTCGGAGAGGAACCCAATGGGATTTGGTCGAATCCTCTGGGCTCGCTTGTCTACGTCGCACATTCGAAATCAAACGATCTCCGGGTGATCGATACGGCGACAAGTCAGGTCATCGCGACCGTGCCGTTAGGTCGGAAACCGATTCGCGTCGTGGTCTCTCGATAGAATCAGAATGGAGGCAATCAGCAAGAGCCAGCGCTGATCATGGATTTGACCAACATTCGAACCGCTCTTGGAGAACAGCATTATGCGCAATGTCTCATCTAGGCCAGATGCTCGGTTGGTTCGCGTTCTTGCAGTCGTTGGTCTCGCAATCATGGTGCCCTTGGGAGCGATGCTTCTCATGGACGAAGACGCGTCGGCTCAGTCACAAGCGGCTGGAATGGCGCAAAACGCCGTCGGGTCGCTTCTCATTGTGAGAAAAGATGGAATTCAAGAGGCCCTGCGCGGTAAGGGGGCGGTGCCCCTCTATGAGTTCGATGTGCTGAAGACAGAGCCGGGCAACCAGGCAGAGATTCTCGTGGACGGCGCGATACAAGTCTATTTGAACGAAGGGACGGAGGTGATGGTGCTCTCTCGATGGGAGAAGCATCGTCCCCTGATCAGAATTCTACGAGTCAAGAAAGGCGAGTTACTCGTCAGGATCGCAGAAGGGCCCAAGCCATTGGAAGTCGAAACGCCGGTAGCTAGTGCGCGAGTGAAACAAACCGAATTCGACATCAAGGTGCAGGAGGATGGCGAGACGACGTTGCGAGTGCTGGAAGGAGTGGTCGAGTTCGGAACCGCTTTCGGCACCTGTCCCATCCGCACGGGCACCATCAGTTACGGTGTTCGAGGTAAAAAATGCACCAAACCGAAGGAGGAGGAGTACGCCGCAGCCCTGGACTGGGCAAAGGATCTCGTGAAGAAATAGGATTATCCTACAAGTGGCCCTCGCCTACCAAGAAAAACGCAGCCCAGGCGAAGGGATGGGCAAAGTAGACATGCTTCGGATTCGAGTTTGCTTCGGCCATGACAGCCAACATCCCTCGACGAAGAGCTTGCGCCGGGGTATGTGAAGTATTCCCGCCATAGTATTTAAACGTCTCTGTCATGAGAAACTGCGTGGCTCGATCGTCGACGCTCCATTGAGAAACCAACAGGGCCTTCGCCCCGGCAAAGAAAAACGCTCGTGCCAAACCTGTCAGGTTATCTCCGCTACCGTCACCCCCTGCAGTATTACAGGCTGAGAGAATGACCCAATTCGTCCGTGCAAGGTTCAAATGAAGAATGTCGTCCAGCGAAAGCAGACCATCATCTTCGTCTGTGGGGAAGGGCGGAGGGGTCAACACCAATGCCGGCTGTTTCAAGCCCAGAAGTTCGCCAGAGAGAAGCCCATGAGTAGCAAACGACAGCACATTAGCAGAGCCGAGGCGGCCGGATCGATTGAGTTGAGTGACTTGGGTTTCCGTAGCTTGCTCAGAGAGGAAAACATGCCCTTCCGGTGGCACGTTCATGGCGGCAGCAACGGCAAGCAATTCTTCGCGGGTACCGGGTAGTCGATTCAGCAACTCGAGCTCGCTGCGGAGCACTCGCGCGCCTCGATGCTTCGGCAAAGCTCCACCTCGAGAAATTCCGGTTCCTTGGAGTACTGGATCGCCGAATCCGATAAATTGTTCCCGACGACCATTCTTAAGACTGGTGCTTTCTCTCAGTAGTTTTAGTGCTGAGGCGGAAGGAATGACGGTGAGGGTGTAGGCAGATCCGAGCCACGGAAGATCTTTATAGCGGACCAGATCTTTGACAGGCACGATTCCCCCTGTCCGAGCAAAGTCTGCTAGTCCGTTGGGCCATCGGTTTGTTTGGTCATGTAGCAATGCAGCGAGTGGGAGGGGCATAAGCACTGAATCAGGAATGAGGACGAGATGCTCAATTTTATCAAGCTGGGAGGAGACGGGCTCAATAAGTAGCCGATAGAGTTCGCGTGAGGCATCAATGGCAAATGGTGGAAGGCCTGCCACATCGGGAGACGACGTGAATGCAGGTGTCAGACTTGTTCTGACTTGATTGACCAAATCCGCCAATTTAGACCGGGGGATGAAATTCTCCCGGTAGAGCGGGGGCTGCCCTGATCGTACCAGCCAGATACAGATACGGTCGGAAAGTGTTAGCCAGCTGATGAGCGCTTCATTTGGGGTAAGCAGCGATTGTGTGCCAGATATTGTTGCGGGCTTTGGCAAGGCAAATTCGGCGTAACGAGGAGATTCATGTTCTAGATCTTTCTCATCTGACAAGATTGTCGCCTGAACAGTCTCAAGTTCCCTCTGCACATTGGCTAGGTCGGTTTCGTTCCGCTGTTCAACGGATTGTGAGTATAGCTCGGTCAGCTTGCCCCACACTGCCTGCCGCTGACGTCTCAAATTATCAAGCTTGAGCACCAGCTGATGCGTGTCTCCTTCAAGAGACTGTCTTGCCATGGCTCTCGCTATGGCGGATTGAATCATCCAGCCGCGGGCTTGCTCGGCTACGAGGAAGCTGTCGGCCATAGCAGTTGGCGGAGTTGTATCCAGTGAAGGCTTGTTCGCCACGGTGGCTAAGAGTAATTCATAGTCATACAAGCCTTTTAACTGTTGTGCCCATACCCGAGTCTGGGAGGCCTCCTCTAAATTCTGGTTTGCAGAAATATGCATGAGGGTGCTACGGCGCGCGCGTTCATAGTGCTCACGTGCTGCCTTGAGTTTGCCTTGCGCATGAAGACCCCGAGCTAGATCGAATAAGCTGGCTGCCACATCAGGATGAGTCGAACCTAGCAGCGACTCCCTGATTCGACTGGCACGTTCAAAGTAATCCGTTGCTTCTTTCAGGGCACCACGCTGAACATCCAGATAGCCAAGGGCCGTTAAGGTTTCGGTGGAGAAGATATGCCCATGTCCCAGTGCATGGTCTTGGATCGCGAGCGCTTCTTGAAACAAGGACTTGGCTTCGTCCGGCTTATTCACTTGAGCTGCCAGCTGTCCCAGGGCATTCAATGTCACGGCGACGAACGGATGCTGCGGGCCTACAGTGGCTTTCTGGATGCGAAGTGCTCGCTCAAAGGACCGCTTCGCCTCTGCAAAGTTTCCCAGTGCTCGATGCACTGAACCGATTTCGTTCAAATCGCCGGCGATTTCAGCGTGAGTGGCGCCAAGAGATTCTTCATTGATTCGCAAAGCGCGTTGGAACAGGGGCAGTGCTGCTTGATAATTCCCCGTCACTGCCTCGAGCTGGCCCATTCGGGATAACGTTCGCGCGACATGGGGATGTGAGGGACCGAGAATTCGCTCCCGAATCGAGAGCGAACGTTCGAGGGGAACACGAGCCTCCGCGAATTCGCCCTGGCGACGCAAAATGTTGCCGTAATAGTTGAGCCCCATGGCAAGTTCAAGCGAATGGTCATGTTCCAGAGGATTCAGAATGGAAAGGGCCCTTTCCATCAGTGAGCGGGAATGCTGGAGGTCACCATGTTGACTTACAACAATCGAAAGATGAACGAGGCTCACCGCGACTTGTGGTGCAGTGGGCCCGAGGGACGTTTCTCTGATGTGGACCGCTTGGTCAAGCATCGGCCGGGCTTGGGCGAATTGGCCTGCAGCGTATAGCGTACGGGAAAGGTTGGTCAGGCTTTCTGCGATGGCGAGAGGATCCGAAGGGAACGCTTCTTGGCGAATTTTGAGGGCGCGATCAAGTAAAGGACGAGCAGCTTTATAGTCAGATTCTTGGAGGACAATTCCTAGGGTATTTAGACTCTCCGCAATGAGCAGATCCTTGGGGACGAGAGCCGCCTCTCGAAGCGTTAGGGCCTCTTTCGCAAGAGGCAGCGCGTCCGCAAATCTACCGGAGTGGTGGAGCGTGAGCGCTTGCCGGTTCAGCTCATCGGCACGCGCGAGCGACTCTGCTTCGGCAGGCGGAGAATTGGATACAGGAGATCCGTGGGCGGCGCCCCATGCTGGATAAATCGAAAAAGCCGCTGAGCCCACGAGGACCGTGGCGATAGCGGAAGCGTGAACCGATCGGAGCTTGAACCACATGGTTCGATCCGTCCGTTATTCGAACAACCTCTTTGTCGATAGAATGGGTTGGAGCCTAATACATTAATAAACCCAGGTTACTAAGCCGGTCGCCACATTCTTTGAGTAATCATAAATGGCAACATTCGACACGGCGGTGGTATGGGAGAATTGGGCCGTGATCAGCCAGTGTTCGCTCAATGCTTTGGTCAGCTGGATCAAATGGTCGTATTGCGTGTCCTTGCGTTTGGATAGAGCGGCGTCTTTGTCCAGAAACAGCGTCTGAGGATTTTGATAGTCCCGGAAATGCAGGCTAAAAGTATAACCTGCATGCATATCCCAGGGAAGGCGCACTTGGAGTCCGGCCTCCAATCGATGGCCATTGTAGGAGAAGGCGGTCCCTTCTGTGCGTTCAATATCATATTCGTATCCGACGCGCAGGATGGTCCGATCACTTGCGAAACGGAACGAATGAAACAGGCCGACCATCGTGTTATAGCCGTCGCGTTGCTCGGAAGGAAATCGTGGATCGAATTCGCCAAAGAAGTTCTTCTTCTGGTATCGGCCCAGCGTGGTGGTCATATGACCGACACTGCCTAACAAAGGCACAGTTGTGTTCGGTTCCACAATCGTCGCGGATAGGGTCGGGCTGTGCCGGGATAGAAATCCGTTAAAATCGAGAAACACATAGTCGTAGGTATAATCCAATCCCAATTGGAAGGGCATGTCAGCCAGCGTCGTTCGATAGTAACTATGGAGTCCGGGTTGATGACTCTGAATGTTGAACCGATCCAAATTCCCGGCATAGTTGGAGGTCTGCAGAAACGAATAGCTCACAGAACTCTCAAAGCCTTCGTGACGGAGGAAAGAATATTCTGCATTCACCGTCGCGATGGCGCCCGGGGAATTGGTTCGGCGCTCCCTGAACTGGTCAACCAATGATCTCACCGCCGGGTTACAGCGGTCGCAACGGTCCGGATTGATGGCCACGTTGTCATCATAGTAGCCGCCCACGCTGATGCTGGCGCGGAGGCGCTTTTCTTCTCGTTGAACCCCCTGCCGAGCGGCCAGACTTTCACTGAGCCTGATCGCTGTCTGCGTCAACGGATCAACTGCCCGGCTACGTTGTAGATCCTGGAAGGCGGCCGTAGCTTCCTGTGTCATTCCCGATACGCCTAAGGCGAGTCCTCGATAGAAGGTTGCCAGGCGTTGGAGATTGGGATCGGTGACAGTGCCCTGGTCAAAGGCTTCAACCGCCGGCTTGTACTCTTTCCTTCTATAGCGGGTTAATCCGACATAATAACTAAGATTATCCATATTCGGTTCCTGCTGATAGACCTGCTCAAAGAGAGGGGCGGCTTCGTCATAGCGATTCGCTGCGAGATAAGCCACGCCGAGTTGATACTGGACATTCACATCGGTTGGCTGCAGTTGCCTGGCTGCCTCAAGCGGCTCGATTGCGTCATCCGGGTGCTGAAGAGCCAATTGGGTCAATCCCAGATAGTAGAGTCCACGCGCATTGTGCGGATCATGGGTGCGGGCACGGGTCAAGAGATTCAGCGCTTCATCATATCGCTTCGCCTCGTACGCGAGGACTGCCTGTGCCACTAAGACGTTCCCTTCTGAGGGCTGCGCAAGAGCAGGATGGAGAAACAATACGTGTACTCCCATAACCGTAATGAACAGGAGCAGTCCCGAAATACACGCATTTATTCTTTTCTTCTGGTGAGCCACTTGACCTTGTAAAGCCATTACTGTAGCCTCCTTCCGCCATCTGTAGGGAACGTTGCTACGTACTATACCGTGGTGATTTCACTGGCAGCCGTTGCCCTTGTATAGAAGTCACCTAGGCCTGTCAAGCAGAGATTCGTGCTGTGAATGCGAGTCAATTTCTCACGCGAGGAGGACGATCATGCCGGCATCTCCCTTCTTCCGTTTACTTGTGGTGACCCTGACAGCACTGCAATTCGCGGGGCCTGGATTTATCTGGGCCATGGAGCAACGGGGGGTGGAGGTGCGGCGCCACAACCAGGCAGTCGTGTCAGGTATTCGCGGAAGCGATCTCACGGTATCGGCAGGGGAGACGGCCAGACCAGTGCGGTTCAGTGAACAGATTCTATTTGGCGAACAGGTGCGAACGGCCCGTGACAGTTCTGCTGAGGTTTTGATCAACAATCACGCTGTTGTGACCCTGTTGAGCGAGTCCGATGTCATGTTAGAAGAGCGAGAGGGCCATACCGTCGTGCATCTCACGAAAGGGAGCGTCTTGGTGTCAGCCGCAGCCAGTGCCTTACGGGATGGGCAGACGGTGATCGTGGAAACGCCCGGTGCGCAGCTCGCGACCCGGGGCGGTCTTCTCAAAGCCACGGTCGGCACGGAGCCTCAGCAAACCGAACGGAAGCAGGAGCCAGAGGGACGGGCACTGCTGGTCTCGTATACTCCGGTCTACCCAGTGCAGACGGAGGCGATCCTTAACGAACGTTTTGAAGTTTATGAAGGGCCGGCGACGATTGGAACTCGGGCCGTAGGCGCAACGCCATTCGTTGTCGAGTCCGGCCAGTCGGTACAGGTGACCGGCGGGACACTGGGAACGCCGAGTGGGATCGAGGGCGCCTTAGCCGGGACTGGACCGATGTTGCTTGCGGCAACGCACCATGCCGCGACCCCGCAGGCGGGACTCGATCTGGTCTCGGAGCGGCAAATGCAACAGGTTAGTGCCCTGCAGCAGGCTCTCTATGGGGACCCTGATACGACAGTCGAAGGCAAAGAAAGTCAAAGCGGCACGATTATCTCGACCCTGTTTGGAACCAACCCGACCCAAACAAGTAATTCATCGAATTCCAACAATCCCACGGCGAGTTTGTTCGGCACTGGGAACCCCTACACCGCCGCCCTACTCTCGGCGATCAATCGGGCAGGGACAGGGATTGGAGATGACGGCAATGATTCTAATACAAGTCTAAATGCAAGGGCGCTTACATCAGAAATCACGGTTCCAGGTGGATTCGGGCTAGTTTCAATCACGAAAGGAGCGGACGGAACTCGCAGTCAATTTAAGGGAACAGAGTTGGTCTTTATAGACAGTGGTGCACGGGAATTTGCGCCACATGGAGGCCTAGCTCCTTTAAGTAGTTTGGTATCTCGAGGGATTAGAGATAGATTGCAGTTTCAATTGCCGAAGGTGAGTACGTTTGTCCCGTCCGGGCTGACAGAGATTCAGCTCGACGCCGAACCAATCCGGATCGTCGATACCAAGTTGCTGACTTTTCAACCTTACGAAATTCGAATTCTGTCCTTAACTCCTGGTACGAGCACTGAATCACCTCAAGGAGTGTTTGAATTAACCAATATTGGTACGAATCAAAAAAGTATACTCCGAACAAATATTTTTGCTTCTTTACTTGATTTTGGAAGAGAACCCCAACGAATTGGCAGTGCGACCGCGTTTCTCGAGTTTGATGGTTTAGAATTGCGGTTTAGTTTAGATGGGAAAAATCAATCAATATCAATAGGACAGCGGCTCTCAGTCTCTAGCATCACCGCTAAGCCTATTGAGGTAAACGGAAATATTGGGGTCAATATTAGCCAAGACTATAGGGGATTCATTGATCCCCTGCTCAGTGATGGCTCACTTGGAAAACTACCGACCATCATTGCGCGCTCTCCGACTGACAATAGGCCAGTTGTCAATGATTCTCTCAGCACGAATTTCCCCGGCCCAGCTGAGGGCGCTATTTTGGGAGATTTCAGCTCCCGTTCGGACAGGAAAGTGTGTGCCAATTGTGACTCGTTTTCCACGGCTAATGGATTTTTTGAGCCTCGATCCCAGGGGATTGGGACTTCACCCTTCAGCTTCGTGGACGCGAGACTCACGGCGAGAAGTGATTCCGATCCCTTGTCTCCCGTTAAGCTATCAGGAGGTATAGTACTAGCTGATGCCACTGACGTTACGGTCACGAATGCCATCACGAGAGGCGCGTATCCTTATCATTTCGGTGACCCTGAACCTCTTCCGGCACCTAGTGGAACATTGAGTTATTTTGAGCATCAGAGCGCTAGGCCTGAATTGCAAGGTTCGGTGGCAGCTATCGTTGCTGTTGGAGAAAGACCAGCTTTTGTGGAAGTCGAAGATAGGATCGTCGCTGTTCTAAGCGGCAGCTCTATCAGACCAGACATTGTGAATAATGAAGAACTTAGGATATCACTGGTAAGTGTGCTGGACAGTCAGTTAAGAGGGCCGAACTCCTCGACCTCGTCGCTAGTTGGTGCCACTCAAATCGAGGATTTTTCCACAGGCACAGGTCGACTTGAAAGCGGACAATTGATTCCCAACCGGGCGAAGGGAGAAATCCCCCCGCTGCTGGAGGTCAATGACTCCACGGTTAAAGTTTCGTCTGCTGCCGTCGTCAGGGCTACGGAATCGGGAATTGGACGATTTGTGCTGGATCGTGCCTTGCTGGACGCCAGCTCTCCCATTCTGACGGTGACGAATAGTCAATTCACTGCCACCGGGCATCTGATCGATCTGGCAGGGACGGGGCCGAGCAAAGAATTGCTGCGGGCCAATCTCGTCCCGGGTGACGCTTTGGTCCGGCTGAACGGGAAGACCATGGATGTCGCGGGTAATTTCCTAAATCTGGCGAGGACAGGTGCGACCGTGAACGGCTACCTGTTCTCTTTGGCGAATGCCGGCACCTTAAACATCGGCGGTACGCTCTTGAGCCTTACTGGAAACTCTGTCTTTCGATTGAACAGTGATGCGTTCGGGATTTTCGATCAAACCGCCAACACGCTAAGGCTTACAAATACCTTGTGCGCGAGCGGGGAATGCGGGCTCCTGACCGACCATCTTAATGCGCCGTTCCAATCGTCCAATGGCAAAGCCATCCAAGTGGCAGGGAGCAAAACTAATATACAACTTCCGCAGGGGTTCACGCCATTTCGCGCACCTGCGGGGACGACTTCAACCGTGGTATTGGATGAACATGCGGCGCTCTTGCGGATCGAGCCCGGCTCCGAATTACGCATCAGTGTACCGGTTGCGAAAAAATAATTCGGAGATTGTTAGCGTATGAAGCAGGATGAATGCAAGGATGTAGGGACTGCACTCTGGAGGACCATGCGAATTGGTCTCTGCATCGTCCTTCTTGCGGCCATGACGATGTGGGCAAGTTCGCTGGCGTGGGCTGATTCTGCCTACGATCCAATTATTTCGCATCTCGACTTCCTTGGATATCAGAGTGACGTGGTTGAACAGGGTGTGCGGGCTCGACATTTCTCCAAGCTACACATCATCGTGTCATATCAAAAGGGCGGGATTCTGGTTCAGACAGCCTTTCCAGGAAAGAGCGCTGAGGAAGATGTGCCCAAGCGCCATGCAGTGGCGAACGGCGTCAATCTACGGACACAAGTGTCGCGAGCCGTATGGACGACGGAGGGGCATTTATTTATGAGTGCCTGGATGCCGGGGCTGTATGACAAAACGCGCTTTGCGCTATTTATGGAGGCATGGGAACGAGATAGCCAGGTCTTGCGAGACGTGGCATCCGATCTAAGACCCTATCTGAAAGAGTAGAGGTCAGATACGCGGGGTGTTTGGTGCGGATTGCTGATGTCTGGGCTGCCAAGCAGGCTAATCCGAATGAAACTGTCCAAGAACCGCATGGTGCAGTTCGTGCCCACATACTTCAAAGTTCCACTTCGGACAGTAGAGGGTATTGGAGGGCCAATCATAAAATCCTCGTAAGGTTTTCAGCGTGGGGATCCCGGTACCTGACTGTGAACCGAATATAACCGGCTGGCGTCCGCTCATCGCTTGCCATTCACGGTGAAGACTTTCCTCATCCAGAAACACAACCGTCAGGTTTTTGATTGTGTGCCGCTCCTGATAGTTTCCCGCCGGAGTAGCACAACCTTGCAGAAAGAAGACTCCGAGCAGGGCCAGCTGGAGGGGTCTGATTACAAGGTGTGACGCCATCGTGTTTTGGTGTCAAAGCAGAATCTATACCTATTCCCATTTGTTCTATCCGTACGAATTTCAAGCGTCAGGCGGCGATTTGTCCGCAATCGTCTGATGGGGCAGCGATTTGTCAGAGTGATCCGTACATTCCGGTTCTGGTCAGGCGAAAAATTGGTCCACCGGGACAAAGGGAAGCAAGGCCGTTGATGCACGTCACTTTCATAACAACGTCCTCCGTCACGACATCTCCGCAAGTAGATCGAGGAAGTGCGAAATACTTCCATTCCACTATCTATGTGCTTGATTTGTTTCGGTGAAAGGACTACCTTCCGATCCGTCACAGACGCACCCAGTCATCTGCACCGGTCGTGTGGGATTTTGTTCTGTAAGGTGAAAGCTCTATGCCTGATCCTGCGCCACAGATTCCCGAATCTGGAGCTGCTGTTCCTTGCCTTCGATGGGACATGGCCTGTGATCTCCTAGGAGGCGCTGACTGGTCGACGGTCCCCGAGCCGATTCATTCCTGCCCGCCTCTAGAAACCAAATTTTCATCAGGTCGACAGTTTCTCTTCCAAGACGATGCGAATCGGCTTCCACTTGAGTTTTTGTGGTTGAAGCTCAGCGGATTTGCCTGCCTCTGCCGTTCTGTAGCCGAATTCTATCAACAGCATCAACGTCCTCACTTGTCGCTGGCGCCCCACCATATCAGTGCGCTTGCAAGCGACTCTACGTTTACGTGGCTGCCGGCTCGATGGTCATTCGCGGTGAAGTTGGATGTGGCGGAAGGGGCTCGATCCTTGGTTCATGAAACCATGCCGAAGGAAATGGCTCGCGAAATTGTTGTTCCGTCTGGAGAGGTTGATGCCGTCTATGCTGCGCCTGCCATCAAGCAATGGCCGATGGGGCGTGAAGTCCCGGTCACCGTCCTGCTTCGTTCAGTTGAGCGAATTCCCTATGATGCGGATGAGCAAGCCTCACGCGGCCTCATACGAGCCCATGTGTTTTCCGATGCGGTGTCGTTCGCTGATTTTTCCGAACACGATGTATTTTGCCTAGCCCTGAGGCTGCCAGGAAGTGGAATGACACCGATTTCACTGTGGGCAAGAAAAGTAGAGGAGGCGGAACGGGGGGTGGTCGTCAGCGGTGTGACAGATGCAATTTCACAGGCCGCTTGGGCGCAATTGGAACGGGCCAAACAACAGGTGTTTTCGGACGTCCGGACAGAAATCTATCGTGCCTTCAATCATGCATGCGATTTCCATAGTTTGGGGATGTTGTTGTTTCGATGCCTCCTTGTGAATTCATCTCGTCCATTCGAGCACGTGCAACACGAGCTGAGTGCGGTGCTTGAGAGATTGGAGCCGCTCGTTCAGGGCCTGAACCCGGATGATCACTGGACGCTCTTCAAGCGCGTCAGCGGACGACTAGAAGAACAGCGAGGAATCTTTACTCCACCCTCCGTCTGTATGTCTGAATTCGTCTGGTACGACGCGTTGATCTGTGGATTGCGGCTGGTCTCATGCATCCCGGGCTTCAGCTTCTGTGACAATACGGGTGGGACAGATGAGAAATCTGTGCCCGAAGCGGTAGATGGCGCAGTACGGGCTGCGAAGCATTTGGCCGAACAGGCGAGGATAGATCTGTTTGAAGCCGCGACCCGTCATCGCGATCTCCTGCGAATCTGCGATCTCGTGTTGGCTGAGCGGATGTAGTTTGCTCGATGGCTATTCGATTGGAAATTCAGCCGCGCAAGGATCTTGGCGGTGGCCAAACAGGGGTGCATGTCTTTGATCAAGGGGAGGTGACCATCGGACGGGCCTGCTCGAACGATGTGGCGTTGCAGGATCCCCAGAGGATGGTGTCCTCGCGTCATGCCGAAATCCGGCGAAAGGATCATGCCTGCGTGCTGGTGGATGTCGGGAGTACCAACGGCACTTGTATGAACGAGCAGCAGTTGGTGCCGCAGCGTGAATATCCGTTGAAGGAAGGCGATCAGATTGTCATTGGTGATTTCACCATTCTCTTTTCTTTGCAGAAGCCGGAAGCCAATGGCACCGCGCATCGTGTGGTGGAGGAAGCTCACACGGCGACTCAGCGCGGAGATGCAGATGCGGTTGCGTATGAGTTGTGTCGGCGTTACGCGGAATTAAGTGGAGCCGCTCCGCTGGAGCGGGAAGCGGAATTGTCAGATATGCTGCGCCGGGCGTTGAGACGACAGAATGGACCAGACAGTAGATCTCTAATCGAAAGAATTTGTGCTGCGTTATCTCTACGCCTCGGTCAGCCCGCGAATGTGCCCCCCATGAAGGTGAGCTATGAACCACCAGCGCGTACGCCTCCAACTGTCAACGAGGCCGCGTATCGAGGGCTCCTGGCTATTGCGCAGAAGTATTGCCGGAGGGTTCCCTCGCCGATGAGCGCTGAATTTCTGAGTCAGTTCGCCGGGCGAATCGATCGAGTGCTCCACATCACCTTCGGCAATTTGGTCGAGTCCATGCGAGGTCGGCGTCAGTTTGCCCGTGAATTGGAGGTGGAGGCGACTCGTATCCTCAATTGGGCCCCTAATCAGATCAAGCAGTCAGAAAACGAACAACAGGTGGGGGCCTATCTCCTCGACGCTGGGTCCAATCCCAATGAGGTAGAAGCGGTTATGGAGGATCTCGAGCGAGTCTTCCGAGATTTAGCCCTTCATCAGGTCGGGTTGATCAAAGGGTTTGAAGAGAGTCTTCGGGCCGTGCTGAGAGAGTTCGATCCTGCGGTCATTGAAGCCGACCTCGCACTCGCTCCTGTGAAAATCGGGCCGCTGCGTCTTCCTCCGTCCTTTCGTCTCTTTAAAAAGTGGGGCGTCTGGAAGCAGTTCAAGCAGAAACATCGACGATTTACAGAGGAAGAGGTCAGGATCTTTGAACAAATATTGGCACCACATTTTGCGAAGGGGTATTTGGATGTACAGAAGACGAAACGCGATCTTTAACCTTTCTGTCTGCCTGCTCATGCTCCTCATGGGAGGGATCACAGTCGGCTGCGGAAGCGGGGTGAAAGATGTCCGCGTGACGCTCCTGCCGACCCACCGACTGAATCCAGATGAATCTGGCGCTCCCTTGTCCGTCGTCGTGCGCGTCTATCAACTGAAAAACAGAGAGCGTTTTGAGCGGGCTGATTTCCGAGCGCTTTGGAAGAATGATGAGAAAGTGCTGGAGGGCGATCTTCTCGAACGTCAGGAAGTCACGGTCTATCCTGAAACCAAGACCTCTGTCGAGTTGCAGGTGGATCAGAAAAAGGGCGTTCAGTTTTTGGGAATCATGGCGTTATTCCGCAAACCGGAAGGGGAGTTGTGGCGACAGATCACATCTTCAGACGTGTCCTCGTGGGTTCCGTTCAGGACTCCGAGAGTCAAATTCATCTTGGATGAACACAAGCTGACATTGAAGGACTAACCAGGAAGGGTGCCGGACATCACAATGGAGAACAACCAACGAGTCGTCTGGAGTGAGGGGATGCTCCTCACGCCGCAGTTATTTCAACAGTGGGACCAATCTTACGAGTGGCAGCTGAATGAGCGTTTCCATGCGTTGATTGCCTTTGGCTCTGGAGCGCTGCGTCTGGACTTCGATCATGACGGGTTGTCGAACGGGCGAGTTACCTTGCTCGGCTTTCATGGGGTATTGCCGGACGGACTCATCGTAAAGATTCCGGAAGATGATTCGGCCCCCCAAACGCGTCTCATCGGCGATATGTTTCCGGCCTCGGTCGATCATCTGGATGTGTTTCTGGCAGTTCCGGTTGAACAGACGGAAGGCATCAACTGCGCGCTGGAGGGCGATTCGGGATCTCGAGCCGCTCGATATTCTTCTGCATACATAGAACGGAAGGACACCACGACGGGCGGAAATTCGCGTGAGATCCTGGTCGCAAAAAAAACCCTCCGTATTTTATTTTCTGGTGAACCGACAACCGACATGGTGGTCCTGAAGCTCGGCGAGTTGCTCAGAACTCCGGCCGGTGCCATCGCTCTGAAAGAGACCTATATCCCGTCATGCGTGTGGATTTCCGCTTCTCCGTACCTGCTGCGACTGCTCCGCGGCCTCATTGAACTCCTAGCTGCTCAAATCGGATCGTATGGCAACGCCCAGCGCGGGATACTGGAAGCCATCGGGATGGATTTAGGTAAATATCACCTCATCGCCGCCCTCGTGGCCACGTTGCCCACCCTGCAGCACATGAGTCTCGTCGAAAAGGTGCATCCGGAACATCTTTACCTCGTCCTTGCCCGGCTGGCTGGCGCGCTCACGATGCTGGCGGGTCCGATGGAGACGCTGGAGGTGCCTCCTTATCGCCATGACAATCTGTCGGCAACGTTCGAAGAGCTGGATCATCGTATTCGTGCCATCCTAGACCGATTCCAGCCGACGCACTATCTGACCATCCCACTCGAGGCAAGCGGGGACAATGTATGGGTCGGGCGAGTACCGGAAAGCCGCCCGTTCGCATCGTCTCAGTTCTTCTTGGTGGTGGCCGGAGATTTGAGCGAGGACCAGATTCGCCAGCAGGTGCCGCAATTCATCAGGATTGGCTCGCCGACGAAGCTGAAAGAGATTGTGGCTGCCGCCATGCCGGGCGTCCGTCTGTACCATACTCCGCGGCCGCCGGCCACATTGCCGGTCCGGGTCGGCCAGCAATACTTTCGCCTGGACGATCGAGGCGTGTTCTGGGAAGAGATCAAAAGGTCCCAGATTGTGGCCCTGCATGTTCCCCAAAGCTTGCAATCGCTTCGGCTGCAGCTGCTGGCGACGAAGGAGTGAACAACCATGGCTACCGTTCAGGCTGAGAAGACGAGTGCGCTGAGCGATGTGTTCAATGACCTCTTGGTCCTGGGCGTACAACTACGTGACGCGACCAATCCAGGAAGCGTTGAGAGCCTGCGAGCCCGGCTTCATCAATTGTTTCAATCGGCAGAGGAAAGTGGGCGCGCGGCTGGCCTCTCTCAAGAGACGTTGGCTCAAGCGCGCTATGCCGTCGCCGCATTTATCGACGAGATGCTCATCAACTCGCGCTGGCCGCACAAGGACGAATGGGCGGCACGGCCACTGCAATATGAATTTTTCGGCGAATTTGTTGCGGGGGAAGGGTTTTTCAAACGCGTGGAGAATATTCGCGGGGGAATTCCGGTCAACGCCGATCTGCTGGAACTCTATACCTATTGTCTGATGCTCGGGTTCGAGGGGCAGTACAAGCTGGAAAATCGTGAACGACTACGTGGTCTGGTTGAAGATGTGACACGCCAAATTCAAGGAAAACGCGGGGAGATCCCACCGCTGTCGCCGCGGGGGCGGCGTCCGGAAGAGTTGCTTGAGATGGTCAAGCGTGAACTCCCTGTGTGGGTCATTGTGGTGACCAGTGCTTCCTTGGTGCTCTTGTTCTACATCGGATTGTCATTCTTGATCGGACAAGACGTCGATTATGTGAACCATGAATTGAAGCGCCTCCTGCAGGAGGTGCGGGGATGATGGCGTTATTCTCAAAGCTCAAATCGCTCGTGGTGGCCATACTGCGGCATCCGCGCTTGGTGATCGAGTTCGGAGTGGTCTGTCTGATCTGGCTGGTGTGGTTGATCGGACCTCAGATGGGGCTGGAATCAGTCGAAAGCCGAGTGCAGGTGATCATCCTCATCGGCCTACTTCGGTTCATCTTTTATATCGTTCACCATCTGGTCTCGCAGCGCCGTGCAACCCAATTGGAAGCATCGCTTCAACAGCAAGCGCAGGTACAGGTGGCGGCGGCCAGAGCAGATCATAAGGAAGAGCTGGAAGCGTTGCGTCGCCAGTTCGACAAGGGCGTGGCGGCGTTGAAAGAGTCCAATATCGGGAAAGGGCTCAAGGGGAAAGCCGCTCTCTACGCGTTGCCCTGGTATATGTTTATCGGCCCGCCTGCGTCGGGAAAGACCACAGCTCTGCGCCATTCTGGTTTGCAGTTTCCCTATCTCGGCGAGTCGGGTAAGGGACTGCAGGGTATGGGAGGAACGAGAAACTGCGACTGGTGGTTTACCAATGACGCGGTGCTGCTTGATACGGCCGGTCGTTATGTCACGCATGAGGAAGATCAGAAAGAATGGCTGGGCTTTCTCGATCTGTTGAAGCGATGTCGGAAGGAGAAACCCATCAACGGAATCCTCGTGGCGATCAGTATTGCTGATCTGATGCAGGCCGGTGAAGAAGAGTTAGAGGCTCATGCCAAGAAAATCCGCAGCCGAGTCGATGAATTGATGACACATCTCGGGATTACCTTTCCCATCTATCTCATTTTTACCAAGTGCGACTTGGTAAGGGGTTTTGTTGAATTTTTTGAAGAGCTGACGAAGAGTGAACGGGAGAAAGTCTGGGGCTGCACGTTCTCCAAGAGCTCCGCCAAGGAACCGGCGCATGTACGCTTTCAGGCCGAATTTGATCAGTTGCTCACCTCCGTGAGATCCCGGCGGCTCGTGCGCCTCGTGAACGCGCGGGGACCGTACAAGCTCAATATTTTCACGTTTCCTCTCCAGCTGGCGTCTGCGACCGACAAATTGACCCATTTTGTGGATGTGTTGTTTCAAGCAAATCCGTATCAGGAGAATCCGATGTTCCGGGGATTCTATTTGACGAGCGGGACACAGGAGGGCGCACCGATCGATCGGATCTTGGGGGCCATCAGCAGGGCTTCCGGACTTGGCGAGATGGTCGCCTCAATGCTCTCGCCGGCAGAGACGAAGAGCTACTTCCTGAAGGATCTCTTTACTGATGTGATCTTTCCCGATCACTTTCTGGCCGGGCCTACGACGACCATCCACAAGCAACGTGGTTTCCTGCGCGTTGCCTCCTTTGCCGCGGCGACGGTGTTTATCGCCGTTTCCGTTGTCGCGCTCGCATGGTCCTACATCGGGAACAAGGCGCTGGTCAGCGGTACCTTGTCCGCAGCGTTGAATGCGCCGGACGTCGCATTGACGGATGCGGCAAGTCTTGAAAGGAACACGGAGTACCTTGATAAGCTGGGCGATCGTTTCGACGAGCTTCTGTCCTATACCCAGAACGGCGCGCCTCCGCGTCTATGGGGTTTTTATCGTGGCGAACGGCTTCTCGATGATCTTCAGGAGGTCTATGCGAGACAGTTCGAAAAGATCTTCCTCATTCCAACCAAGCGCTACATGGAAGACGAGTTATATCGGTTTACGGCAGGGGATGTCCCGCGAACGGCAGGGCATTCGAGTGATTACTATTATGCCATGCTCAAGGCCTACATCATGCTGGGTGAGCCCAAGCGCGTGAGCACTGCCTATCTAGAGCGGTGGCTGAGTGCGCACTGGAGCGAGCAACTGAGCCGCCTGTATGCGACCTATGCTGTTCCCGACTGGGTGCAATCAAGTATCAGGCGGCACATGACCCTCTACGCCAGGTATCTGGCTCGTGTGCGGCAGGGACGCGTCGAATTAAACAAGCATCTCGTGGCAAGCGCGCAGGAGCAACTGCGTGATATTCCCATTGTGGAACGCCTCTATGGCCTCGCTCTTCGTGAAATAGACGAATCGCTGCGCCCCTTTTCCGTCGAAACAGCGCTTCAAGGCAGTCATCAGGGCAGTCTGCTGAGCGACTATAGTGTCCCAGGTGTGTTTACCCATGAGGGGTGGAAGGGACCGTTTCAGAGCGCCATGACGCGGGTGCTCGAAGGTCTCGGAAACGAAGCCTGGGTCATTGGTGAGTCTGATACGCAACAGATCGATCTCGAGCGGGGCATGAAGAAGCTCTATTTCCAGGATTATGTGCTTCATTGGCGCGCGTTCCTGAAGTCACTGAAACTTGGCCCGGCCGTGACTCCGGCGAATATGGAGGAATTGCTCTCAACGCTGAGCCAGACAGATTCGCCGTTCCTGAGAATATTGGAAGCGGTGGACCATCATACCGTGCCTGAGCCAGAGGGTATCGCAAAACTCCAGGATACGGCCGCCGGTCTGCTGGGAAAGGTCAAAGAGAAGTTGGGGTTGGAATCTGTCGGCAAGAAATTTGAGAAGACAAAAAGGGACCCGGATTCCGCGGAATTTCCCGGCGGAGTGACCATACACTTTCTCGCCATGCATAACCTGATCGCGGTCCCGAAGGATGCGAAAGAGGAGGCTCCCTTTACCCAATATCTGGCAGAGTTACGAAAGGCGCATCAGGTGTTTCGGCCAGTTCTCCGCTCGGAGACCGTAGGTCCGGACACGAAAGCCCTTGCGAGGAGTATCGTGGCGGGAGAGTCCAATGACCTTCTGCAAGGAATCATTAAAACGGACGCGTTGCTCCAGAAGCTGGATGCTGAATTGCGTGAGTCGATGTTGGCGGTGTTGTCCGAACCATGGTTGATGACCATGCGAGGTGTGCTGGAGCGAACCCGATCGGATATCGATCGGCGCTGGGGCGCCGACGTCTTTCAGGCCTGTCAACGGACGATTGAAGGGAGGTTCCCGTTTCGTCCGTCGGGCGAGGATGCGGTGGTTGCCGACGTCGTGGATTTCTTTCACCCCTCCAATGGCACTCTGTGGCGCTTTTACCAGGCAGAACTGAAGGCGTTTATGGAGGAGAGTGGTGAACGGCTGGTTCGCAAGGCTTGGAACGGAGTCGGAATGACTTTCTCGGATGCGTTTTTGGAGTCGATGGAGAGGGCCAAATTTATTTCAGATGGTCTCTTTACCAAAGGCTCTCCCGATCTGGGAACGGTTCTAGAGGTCTATCCATACCCGCCACAGGGATTTGCCGGTCGAACTGTCACCGAGGTCCGACTGGATGTGGGCGGTCAACCGCTCCGTTATCGCATGGAACCGCAGGAATGGTGGGAGATGAAATGGCCGGGGCCCACACCTGCAGTCGGAGCCACGCTTCTTGTCCAGGTGGGCAACGCCTGGGTCACAAAGGAGTACAAAGATGTCTGGGGACTCTTCAAACTTATGAATGCCGGGTTGGTTGAGACGGCCGATCATAGCGACGTCATGGTCAAGGTCCGATGGGAACTGCAGTCCCCGGATACAAAGCCATTACAAGTTCGGTATGACGTGAAGGGCCGGAGTGCCAGGAATCCATTCCGTTCCGGATTTTTTGAGCAGTTCAACTGCGCGCAGCACCTCATGTGACTCAGATGTATAGCTCTACCCTTGGGTATTACGGAAAGCTCCCGCTGTCCGCAGAATTTATCCGGTGTCAGGCCTCAGGTGCCGAAATTGATGACTTGGACCGATGGCTTCGCGAAGGGATGTACCACGCGAAATCGCACCTGGGATCCTCCTGGTCCAGGGATTTTACACAAGGGGACCCATGGGGGTTTTTATACGTGCCTCGTCACGGGAAGCGATTCCTGATCGGGCTCCTCAAGCCGAGTCAGGATAAGGCGGGACGGGAGTTCCCATTCCTGGTGTATCTGCTGTTGGAGAGGGAAGAGTTTCATGAGCTCCCCTGGTGTGCGCCGATGCATTTCAAGGAGTTCTTCGCGCAAAGTCACCGTGTGTTGGCGGATGTCGGTGCCGAGTCTGATCTGGCTCGGTTGCAATTTCGCTTACAGGCGCTGACACCGGTGGAAGGGCCTGAGACGTCTTCTGTCGAGTCGCGATACCACGCAGAACTGCTCCGTCACCGGCTGCGTGATCACTGGACTGATCTATTTGGCGGGTTTGAAAATTCCCGGAAACGCCGGGCACTGCAGTCGTTGTTACGCTGGGGAGCAGGATGCAATTCGTCGACTCCACTCCAGTGGCTGGCAAAATTGCCTCTGTTGTCTACCAGCAAGGAGGAGACCTATGACCTGCCGTTTTGGATGGACGTGGTATCTCATGCGTCCAACCACAGACTCGATGCCGGGCTCCTCTTCTGGAATCGGTGGCTTACCAGTGGCAAGCCCGTGTTGTTTGTGTCGCTGGAATGCCCGACCCCTCAATTGTTGCTATATCTCATCCATCCGGAAAGTTGGGAGAATGAGCCGCCCGGTGCGGGCACAGATGGGGAAGAATTGTCCCACCCGGGACGCGCGCTTCTTGAGGAAGGCGAGGTGACATTGGAGGCGTTCCTGCAACGGGTGTCCGGACTCAGGGCATAAGGGATGCGCAGAAGTCAATTCTCTGTGCCGAAGGCAGCGCTGCATAGCGTACCGCCGGTCCCACGAGTTTCGATGGGGAGATGGAAAGACCGTGGAATACACGTATTTGCCGCAGGATAGCCTTGCGCTTTTCCTGTGATTTCACTAGGATTGAACCCCTTCCAGCCTAGCGGAGGTGTTTGTATGGGAGCTAAGGAGTTACTCGATCAACATCACCTTTCCGCCGCAATTAGCGAACTCAATCAGGATATCAAACGGCATCCGACGGACGCCCGACTGCGAACCTTTCTCTTTGAACTTCTGTGCTTCGCCGGCGACTATGAACGTGCTCACCGTCAGCTTGACGTCATCGGACATCAAAACGAAAAAGTCGGCATCGGTGTGGAGATCTACAAGAATATTCTCCGTGCGGAAAGCATCCGGCGGCGAATGTTTGCCGAGGGAATCAAGCCGGGCTTTCTGTTTGATCCTCCTGAACATGTCGTGCGCTCGATGGATGCGCATAACCAGCTGCGCGAGCATCACGTGGCCGAAGCCAAGGCGCTGTATGAGCGGGCTCAGCGTGAACGGCCCGAAATACGTGGCAGGATAAAGGGCCATCCCTTTACGTCTTTTCGCGACACCGACGACCGCACGGCGGGCATTCTGGAAGTCATCGTACGTGACTCATACATCTGGGTGCCATTCGAGCGGATTCGCAAAGTTGTCATCCCGCAGCCAAAGCACTTGCGAGATTTATTGTGGGCGCCGGCGTCGTTGGAAATCGAGGACGGACCGGTGGGTGATGTATTTCTTCCGGTGCTCTATGCCGGTTCGGAGTTAGACCCGGATGATCAGGTGCGTCTCGGCCGGATCACCGAATGGGTTGATCTTGGCGTAGGATTGGCAGGAGGAGTCGGTCAAAAGACGTTTCTCGTGGACGACCGTGAAGTATCGATTCTGGAGATCGGGGAAGTGGAGTTCGAGGTGCTGGCGGCGGTGTGATACGCAAAGGAGACCATGGCTTCCGTAGCGACAGTCGATATCGATGCGATTCTTAAACCGATTTCGGGCGACAAGCCCTGTGGAGTCGATCCTCGCGATGGCGTGTCTTTTGATCTGCTGAAGGAAGCTCGTCGGGAGGAGGATACCGCAAGCCAGGGGGACTGGAAGCGAGATGTGAAGGTCGCTGATTGGCAGAAGGCCATCCAAATCGCGACAAAGATTCTGTCGACTGAGGGCAAGGACCTTCAGGTGGCGGCCTGGCTGACTGAGGGATTAGTCAAGAAGCACGGCTCGGCTGGACTCCGGGATGGCCTCAAGATTCTGCGTGGATTACATGAACAGTATTGGGATCATTTTTACCCTGCGATCGAAGACGGTGATCTGGATTTTCGGGGTGGGCGACTCGACGCACTGAACAAGACCCTGCCGATCGCTGTCCTCAACATGCCTCTGATTCATCCACCCGGCGGGCCGGCGTACAGCTACTGGCAGTATCAAGAGTCCCAAGAGGTTGAGAACCTGCGTCGCGGGGCCTCGACGGATGGGGATAAGAAGCGTGCACTTGCTGAAGCGTTGGAGGAAGGAAAGCTCGAAGGTGACAAGTTCGAGAAGGCCGTGGCAATGACACCTCTGACCCATTGCTCAACAATTCTTGAGAACCTGAACCAATGTTGGGATGAATTCGAACAGTTTGAGCGAATCGTGGATGAAAACTATCGCCCGGAGGCGCCAAGTTTGCGATCCATTAAGGAGGCCGTAACCGAATGTCGGTCTCTGATGAATGGAATTGTTCGGAAAAAGGGGGGCGTTGGGGCATCCACGGAAAGTCAACTCGACACAGCCTCTCGGGAGGGCGATATGGCACCAGTGGTACAGATGACGGCGAGCGGATCGGGCATTATGCCGGTTGATCGCACGGATGCCCTACGGCGGCTGGGGGCCGTGGCTGAGTTCTTCCGTCGGACGGAACCGCATAGTCCTGTGGCCTATCTCGTCCAGCGCGCAGCGCGGTGGGGAGAAATGCCCTTGGAAGAATGGCTGCAGGAGGTCATCAAGAGCGACGATGTGCTCGGCAACGTTCGTGAAACGCTGGGACTGACACAGAGCCGGCCAACGAATGAGCAAACTTCTTAGCAATCAACGTACGGAGGATTCCCATGGCACGTGAAAGCACTCAACATAAGTTGGACCGGGTTCGGCCGCCGCGTGTGCAGATTACCTATGACGTGGAGACCGGAGGCGCGATTGAGATGAAAGAGTTGCCGTTCGTCGTGGGTGTCATGGCGGACTTGGCCGGAAAGCCGGCTCAGCCCCTCCCGAACTTGAAGGAGCCCAAACGCAAATTTGTGGAAACAGATCGGGATAACTTTAATGACGTGATGAAAGGGATCGGGCCGCGTCTCGCCTATAAAGTGGATAACAAGCTGACCAATGACGATACCAAGATCGGCGTGGAAATCCGCTTCAACAACATCGATGACTTCAGTCCCGAGCAGGTGGCCGAACAAGTCGAGCCATTGAAAAAACTTGTGGAAGTGAGGAAGCAACTCTCTGCGCTGCTTGCCAAAACAGATGGGAATGACAAGCTTGCCGAAAAATTGCAGGAGATTATCGGCAATACCGAGTTGCAACAAAAAATTGGAAAAGAGGCGGGGCTGGGAACTGAGGGTGGTTCCCAGAAGGAGGGGTAGTCATGGCGGATGAAGCGAAACAAGCGCAGCCTCAGGGAGCGGCGGTCGCGGGAGCGGAAGAAAGCGGATTTTTGGATCAGATTATCAATGAGACCCGCATCGGAAAGGACGATTGGGAGCGGGACCAGTCTCGCCGGCAGATAGCGACGCTCGTTGATGAGGTCATGAAAGGCACCCTCCGTGTGTCGAAAGACCTCGAGGCGACGATCAACGCGCGCATCGCGGACATCGACAAGGTCCTCTCCGCTCAACTCAATGCCATCATGCATGCGCCGGAATTTCAGAAGCTCGAAGGGGCCTGGCGCGGACTGCACTATCTGGTGATGCAAAGCGAAACCAGCACCATGCTGAAAATTCGTGTGCTGAATATCAGCAAGGACGAACTGCGCAAGGATCTCGAGAAAGCGGTCGAATTCGACCAAAGCGCACTCTTCAAGAAAGTGTATGAGGAGGAGTACGGGACCTTCGGTGGAGCGCCCTACGGGGCCTTGATTGGAGACTTTGAGTTCGGGCGGCATCCTCAGGATTTGGCTCTACTCGAGAAGGTCTCGAATGTGGCCGCTGCGGCACATGCGCCCTTTCTCTCGGCGGCGGCGCCCGGTCTGCTCGGGCTTGAGAGTTTCACAGATCTGCCGAATCCTCGTGATCTCGCCAAGAAGTTTGAAACGCCGGATTACGCCAAGTGGAAGTCATTCCGTGAATCGGAGGATTCGCGTTATGTGGGTTTGACCTTGCCCCATGTGCTGATGCGTCTGCCGTACGGGCCGGATACGGTGCCGGTGGAAAGCTTCAATTTCAAAGAAGACGTCGATGGCACGGATCACAGCAAGTATCTGTGGGGAAATGCCGCTTATGCGATGGGGGCTCGTCTCACCGATGCCTTTGCAAAGTATGGCTGGACCGCGGCCATTCGCGGGGTGGAGGGGGGAGGGCGCGTGGATGGGCTGCCGACCCATACGTTCCGTACTGATGAAGGTGAGATCGCGCTGAAGTGTCCGACAGAGATTGCGATTACCGACCGGCGCGAGAAGGAACTATCGGATCTCGGGTTTATTCCACTCGTCCATTGCAAGGGGACAGACTTTGCCGCCTTCTTCGGGGCCCAATCCTGCCAGAAAGCCAAGAAGTATGACACGGATGCGGCGAACGCCAATGCGCGGCTCTCAACGCAACTTCAATATCTTCTGGCGATGTCACGCTTCGCGCATTATCTCAAGTCGATCATGCGGGACAAAATCGGAAGCTTCATGACACGCAAAGATTGTGAGGATTTCCTGAATCGCTGGATCAGCAAGTATGTTGTGAGCACGGAGGATGCCGGGCAGGAGATCAAAGCCAAGTTTCCTCTGAAGGAGGCCCGGGTGGAGGTGGCAGAGGTGGCGGGCAAGCCCGGTGTCTACAGAGCCATTGCGTTTTTGAAGCCTCACTTCCAGTTGGATGAACTGACGCTGTCCCTCAGGTTAGTGGCTGAGTTGCCGCCGCCGGCCAAGCGATAGCTAGACGAGGGGCGTAGCATCAATATGGATGACTGCAAGTGCCGGCTGGTGCGGCTTTGTCACGGGTGGTGTGTCGATCCCGGCGGACGTGAGTGAAAGCTAGGATATGGCAACGGTACGCGAGTTGAATATTGCCTCTGTCCGTCAGGTCAATCTATTCCCGCTTCATAGTGTCGATGATTGCCTCACCTCTGCCTCGTTGCGTACAGCCTTCTGGTGCCTTACGTATCCGATTGTGTCGATCGCGTATCTCTTTGGATAAAGCAGCGAGTCTGGCCGTGCCCGTCCTGGTCTGGTTGCGACTCGGAATGATTGTTCTTCCCGATGATTTAGGGGCTCAGGAGAGATTCTCAACTGCCGATAAGTGGACCTTCGGCGGGCATGTCTGTTGCTTTTGGTGATAGGCAAGACATCGTTCACAAAACGGACAGTTGTACGGCCGTCAATCAGACTCATATTAGGAGGTCATCATGGCAGAGGTGAGGCAGGAGAACGCATTTTTAAAGTTAGGTGATATCAAAGGTAAAGCGACCACCGATAAGTTCAAAGACCAGATCGTCTTTCAATCGATGTCCTATGGAGTGAATCAAGCCGGCGAGTGGGAAGAAGGCGACCGGTTGTCCGGCAATATTACGACCTTTGCCGACTTCGTGATCGTGAAAGAGATGGATGCGGCCAGTCCTTCCCTCGCCAAGGCTTGTGCGGTGAAGGAACAGATCCCCAAGGCGGAAATTACACTGATTTCGGGTAAGGATGTCATGTGCAAGGTGACCCTGGATGACGTCATTGTGAGCAACGTATCGGTCGGGTTTCATAGCGCAGAGGCCAGGCCCACGGAAACGATTGCCTTGCGATATCGCGCTGCCATGTGGGAGTGGGGTACCTCGAAGGCCGGATATGATCTGCGCAAGGGCGTGAAGAAGTAGAGCAGGATACGTGCTCAGTAAGCCAGCCACAGATCCTGAAAAAAACAGCGGGGGCTACTTATGAAATTTCAATGGGTAGATAGAGAGGGTGACTGTGATAGGGCTGCTGAGTAGGTACGTCCTTCAAGACGGGTTCACTCTGAATGGACAGCTGATTGAGAGTTGGCGACGTAGGTTTGCTTGAGGGCAAGGATTCAGAGGGGAAATAGTTCGCGACTTCAAACTCTGATGTCCAGACCCAGATTGATGGGAGGACGTTGAGCGATGCCTCAGGTTAACTATAACGGCAAGACGGTGTCAGATGAAAATATAAAAACCGTTCTCGGTCGCATTGCCACAAGATTGGGTGGCGATGTGTCTGTGACCAGTGGTGACCGTAATTACGTTCCACAGGGAGGCAGTCAGACAAGTCTTCATATAGGAAAGCGCGCAGCGGACTTCTCAGTTTCGGGTTTCTCTCTCGGGAGCGCATTCGCGCAGTTAAAGGCTCACGAAAAAGAAATATTCGATAACGATAAGAAGTATGAGGTTATACACCACGGAACGCATACTGCTACAGGTGGTCCACACCTCCATGTTGGCCGCTTTAGTGAGGGCGTGGGAGTTGGTTGGCTAGTAGAAGGTCTGGAGGCGACGGGTAAGGGTGTGTATTCAGCGGGGTGAGATGGATGGTATGTCGCTTGCTCGTTTCTGCGCTGCTCATAGTGGCCGCGTGCGGCTGCTCCTCTACAGGGGTCGTCGCTCGGGGGGCGCAAGACTCCTCTTCCTCCGTAGTCGATTATTATCCTTTAGATGTTGGGGCGGCATGGGTCTATGAGGTACACATCGAGGGTAAAGATGAGCCTGCTAGTATGCAGGTACTTGTCAGCGGGTCATTGGGTGTAAAAAATTCTGAGAGGCAGAGTTATCTCCTCTCTGTCTTGGACGAGTCGCTCCCTCCCGAAAATCGAATTGATGAGCCTGTGAGTTATGAGGTTAGGAGCACAGAGGGGATCTATTGCCTGAAGTGTGGAGGTTTTTTATTGAAAGGGCCGATAGCTATAGGAAATGAATGGCCTGCTGGACAGGAGGAGACGACGGCGAGGTATAGGATAACTTCAACAGATGCAACAGTGCATGTTGGTGGAAGGAATATTCATGAGTGTCTCGCCATTGAACTAATTGATTTGATTCAAGGTCGTCGTATTGAGTTCTTTTATGCTCCCAATGTTGGTCCTGTACTGGTTCGTTATTTCCATTTTGGAAAAGACACACAACAGACGAGCCCCTACAGGGTAGAGAATTTTGTGGAATTTGGAAGAACGACTCCACCACGGTTTCTCAGATGACATCAATATAAATAGGGATATAGAAACGGTTCAACCTGAGAACTAGTCGATTGTAAGGAACTGCAGTTGATCCCAAGAACGCAAACACTTCGGGGACGATGGGTTGGGTATCGTCAGTGAGCAAGCCACAGAGCGAAATGGGTTTAACTGCTTCAATTCTCGACCGTCTCCTCGATGACGATCCTCGGGCAGGCGATCCCTATCTGGACACGCTGGATCTCAAGGATGCCTCGAAGCTGACGGCGAAATTGCGGAATCCTCAGGACTCTGTGACGCGGTTCTTGCGGGACCAGCTTGGTCAGGAGGAGCGAGAGGTCGTGGATCGGGAAGGGGCTGTGGCCAATGACCTCCTGCTTGCCCTGACCGAGGGGCTCAATCGCATTATCAGAGGACCCCTGCTGTACGAGCGAAAGAGATTCGAAGGAGTCAAACTTTCCCAGGATACGGTGCGTCTCATGGAAGAGAGCCGGAAAACATCTCATGTGGCGCTGCTGAATCGTAGGTTGCTGGATGAGATCTTCCCCGGCGAACTATACAAGATGCGGAAGCCTGTCCCCTCCTCAACGAACATCCGCGAGCTGAAGAAATCGATTTCCCGGGATATTGAGGCCTTGCTGAATACCAGGCGTGAACTCCTGGACGGCGCACCCTCTGAGTACAAAGAAGTCAATAATTCGCTCTTGATGTTCGGCTTGCCGGATTTCACCAGCTACAGCCTGTTGAACCCTGAACACCGAAAGTTGATCCGCCGGTCCGTCGAGGAGGCCTTGACCAAGTTCGAGCCTCGGCTGAAATCCGTGCAGGTGACGCTGGAACCGCCGCGCAAGTTCGATGCAGCGCTTCATTTCCGTATCGATGCGCTGCTGCGTCTGGATCCGGCGCCGGAACCGGTCACCTTCGATGCAGCCCTGCAGCTAGGGACGTCGTCTTACAGCGTGCGAGGAGAAGTCTAGTGCAGGAGACATTGCTGGAATACTATGAGCGGGAACTCTCGGCTATCCGGCAATTGGGCCAAGAGTTCGCTCAGGCCTATCCCAAGGTAGCGGGCCGGCTCCTTCTTGAACCCAACAAATGCGAAGATCCGCACGTTGAGCGCCTGATCCAGGCTTTCGCATTCCTCGCCGCGAGGGTCCATCTCAAGATCGACGAGGAGTTCCCTCAGATTACCGATGCGCTGCTCGGGATGCTGTATCCACATTACCTGGCTCCCATCCCCTCTATGTCGGTCGTCGAATTCGTTCTGGATCCGGAGCAGGGAAAACTGACGAGTGGGTATGTCATGCCGGCAGGCACGCAGTTATATTCCCGCCCCATCGATGGCACCCAATGTCGATTCCGGACATGCTATGCCACGACCCTTTGGCCGATCACGCTGGCTTCCGTCAAAGTGCAGCCGGCTGACCGTGCCCTACCTGGAGGAAAGCCGGGAACGGCCCTCAAATTGGAACTCCATTCGCTGGGCGGTCACACGTTCAAAGATCTGCAGGTCGATGCACTCCGTTTCTATCTGAACGGGGAGGCTCCGCTGGCCTACGCCCTGTATGAGTTGCTCTTGAATCACACGTATGAGGTCCGTTGCCGGGCGGTTGGGGCGAAGCCGGGCGAGAAACCGGTCGTGCTCCCGCCGGGTTGCTTGCGTTCGGTTGGATTCGAGAAGGACGAAGGGTTGCTGCCATATCCTCCGCAGGCCTTGCTGGGCTATAGACTCTTGCACGAATACTTTACCTTCCCGCAGAAATTTCTGTTCGTGGAACTGAGTGGATTGCAGCGAGCGGTCAAGGCAGGGGTAGGGAATAAGCTGGAAATCGAGATCATCCTGGATCAGTCGCCGCGGTCGGATTACATGCCGACGGTGGAGACGTTTCGACTCGGCTGTGCGCCGGTGGTGAATTTGTTCTCGCACACGGCTGAACCGATTCGACTGGACCAGACACAGCACGAATACCGAGTCATCCCCGAGGTGAGGCGACCGCTGGCGAGCGAAATTTATTCCATTGATGCCGTGTCTCTCATGTCCGGGGAGACGCAAACCGTGAGGCCGGTGCAACCGATCTATTCGTTGAAACATACGCGCACAGATCGCGACCAGAGCGCGTTCTGGTATCACACCCGCAGGCCGTCAGATCGAAAGGGCGATGCCGGCACCGAGGTGTATGTCTCTCTCGTGGATCTGGCCTTGAATCCCACGGTGCCCGCCGGCGATACGCTCATGCTGTCTACGACCTGCACCAATAGGGGGCTCACCGGTCGGCTGCCAATGGACGATCCCCGAGGTGATTTTGAGCTGGAGAAGGCTGCGCCGGTTGCGCGCATACGAGCGCTGGTGAAACCAACGCAGCCGATCCAGCCGCCGCTGGGAGGCGATCTGCAATGGAGATTCATTTCCCATCTCTCGTTGAATTACCTCTCGTTGACCGAGGGAGGTCCCCATGCCTTACAAGAAATCCTGCGGCTGTACGACTTTTCTGATTCCAGCGTGGTTCACCAACAAATCGATGGAATTACGAAAGTCTCCTCCCGCCGGGTGACGCGTCGGCCGACGTCGCTGGGGTGGAGCGGTTTCTGTCGCGGAATGGAAGTCACCCTTGAGTTCGACGAGAACAAGTATGTGGGGAGTAGCGTCTATCTCTTCGCGAGCGTGCTGGAGAAGTTTTTTGCGCTCTATGCGTCGCTCAATTCGTTCACCCAGTTCGTCGCCCGTACGGAACAGCGAGAAAGGCCGCTGAAACAATGGCCGCCCAGAGCAGGGGAGCAGATTCTCATCTAAAACAGGAACTTCTTGAGCAAGGCTTCCGCTTTGATTTTTTTCAGGCGGTCCGGCTGCTTGCTCGCATCTATCCTGAGCGGCAGGTGGTCGGCGACAGCGCAAGCCCCTCGAAGGAAGTCGTTCGCTTCCGTGCTCATCAATCCCTCGCCTTTCCTCCTAGCGCCATTGCTCAGGTACGCCAGGATCACGATGAGCGACGACCGGCTGAAATGACCGTGGCGTTCATGGGGCTGACCGGTCCTCAAGGAGTTCTCCCTCTCTATTACACAGAACTGATGTTGGAGCGGCTACAGGCCAAGGACCAGACGCTGCGTGATTTCTTCGACACGTTCAACCATCGGATGATCTCGCTGTTTTTTCGAGCCTGGGAAAAACATCATTGCGCGGTGGGGTTTGAACAGTGGCTGTTAAAAGGCAAAGAAGATCGCTTTGCCCGTTGTCTGTTCGCCTTCGCCGGACTCGGCACGAGCGGGCTGCGGGATCGATTAACCATCGACGATCGATCGGTTCTGCGCTATGTCGGCCTGCTGGGACAACGTCCGCGGTCCGCTGAATCCTTGGAGCGTTGCCTGAAAGACTATTTTGAGGTGCCGGTGCGCGTGAAACAATTCGTCGGAGCCTGGCTGAATTTGGAGGAAGCAGATTGGACCACGATTGGGGTGACGGGCAGCAACAATCTTCTGGGTCATTCCGCGCTGGCCGGAACCAAGATCTGGGATCAGCAGGCAGGGTTTAAGGTGGAGCTGGGCCCGTTGGAATTTGAACAGTTCAACAGATTGTTGCCCTCCGGCCGGGCCTATCCGACGCTTGTGCAGCTGACGAAGTTATTTGCCGGGCCGGAGCTGGATTTCGACGTGCAGCTCCTGTTGCGCGCCGACGAAGTGCCGGCTACAAGACTCGAGTCGACAGAGAGCTATGCCCCGAGACTGGGCTGGACGACGTGGTTGAAGACCAAACAGTTTGAGCGTCACGCGGACGAAGTCAGGTTCTCCGGTTCCACGATGACGACACAGGCTGCGACGGCGTAATGACCCATCGCTGAGAGGATACGCATGAATATCAATTTGAAGGGACTCATCGGCAAGCTCGATGACACCTGTCGTCGCGCACTGGAGGGCGCGGCAGGGCTGTGTCTGAGCCGGACCCATTATGACGTGGACATCGAGCATCTTCTCAGCAAATTGCTTGAGATGTCGAATACGGATATCCACAAGATTTGCCATCACTATGGAATCGATCATTCGCGGTTGGCTAGGGACCTCACGCGATCGCTCGACCAGTTCAAGACGGGCAACGCCAGGACGCCGACCTTGGCGCCTCAAGTTCCGCGCCTCATCAATGAAGCCTGGTCATTGGCCTCCATTGAGTACGGAGTCAATCGTGTGCGATCCGGCCATCTGATGCTGGCCTTGCTCGTCGAAGCCGATTTTGCCCGCATGATGCGCGAGCTCTCGCCCGAAACGCAGAAGATCTCGGCCGAAGATCTACACCGCCGGCTAGGGGAGATCGTCTCTGGTTCTGCAGAGGATCTGGAAGAGGTCCAGACGGGAGGGAGCGAGCAGCCGACGACACAGGGGGCTCCTCATGCTTCCAGGACCCCGGCCCTTGATCAATTCACCATCGATCTGACAGCGAGGGCCAAACAAGGGCAGATCGATCCGGTGCTGGGGCGGGATGCCGAGATCAGGCAGGTCGTGGATATCTTGACGCGCCGACGGCAGAACAATCCCATTCTGACCGGGGAGGCCGGAGTGGGAAAGACCGCCGTCGTGGAAGGATTGGCGCTCAGAATCGTCACGGGCGATGTCCCCCCGCCGTTACAAAACGTCACCCTGCGGGTGCTCGACCTTGCGTTGCTCCAGGCCGGAGCGGGAGTCAAGGGAGAATTCGAAAATCGGCTCAAGTCGGTCATCAACGAAGTCAAAGCCTCACCGAAACCCATTATTACCTTTATCGATGAGGCGCACACCTTGATCGGGGCGGGTGGAGCAGCGGGTCAGGGCGATGCCGCCAACATTCTCAAGCCGGCGTTGGCCCGGGGAGAGCTGCGGACGATTGCTGCCACGACCTGGGCCGAATACAAGAAATATTTCGAGAAAGATCCGGCGCTCACCAGACGGTTTCAGGTGGTGAAGGTGGAAGAGCCGACCGAATCCGTCGCGATCAACATGATGCGAGGATTAGCCGGGACACTGGAAGAACATCACAAAGTGCGGTTGTTGGATGAGGCGATCGAGGCTGCGGTCAGGCTCTCTCATCGGTATATTTCCGGCCGACAACTGCCGGACAAAGCGGTCAGCGTGCTGGACACCGCCTGCGCCCGTGTGGCCCTGGGACAGGTTGCGGAGCCACCGGCGCTGGAAGACGCGCGCCGGCGAATCTCACTCATTAATACCGAGGTCGACATTCTGGAGCGGGAGGCCATCACGGGTGGAAGCCATCAGGAACGCCTGGCCGAATTGAGCAGAGAGAAAGCCGCAGAAGAACAGCGTCTGGCCGAGCTCCGGACCAGGTGGGAGCAGGAAAAGAAGCTGGTCGGAGAGATCGCAGGGATCCGGAAAAAGTTGGAACAGCATGCCGTGCCACCAAAAACGCTGGACAAGCCAACCGAGAAGGCTCCTGACAAGGCAACCGAAACGCCGCCCGCCAAGGCGATTGAAATGCTGCCCGCCAAGCTGACCGCTCAGGAAATCGAGACGCTGCAAACGGACTTGGCGAGGCTGAATAAAGAACTGACCGTACTCCAGGGAGAGATCCCGCTCCTCCAGCCCTGTGTGGACGGGCAGGCCATCGCCCAGGTGATTTCGGCCTGGACCGGCATTCCCATCGGACGTATGGTCAAAGATGAGATTAATACCGTGTTGACGCTCAAGGAGCATTTAGAAAAACGCGTGGTCGGACAATCTCATGCCCTGGATGCGCTGAGCCAACGCCTGCGAACGGCGCGTGCCAAACTGGAAGATCCTCGCCGTCCGATCGGAGTGTTCATGTTTGTCGGACCAAGCGGAGTGGGAAAGACCGAAACGGGGCTGGCCCTCGCCGAGTTGCTGTTCGGCAGCGACCAAAACATCACGACTCTGAATATGTCTGAGTTCAAGGAAGAGCACAAGGTCTCGCTGTTGATGGGGTCGCCTCCTGGCTACGTGGGTTATGGCGAGGGAGGGGTCTTGACGGAAGCGGTACGCCGAAAACCGTACAGCGTGATCCTGTTGGATGAGATGGAAAAAGCCCATCCCGGTGTGCAGGACATTTTCTATCAGGTATTTGACAAGGGCATGATGAAAGACGGCGAGGGGCGGGATATCGATTTCAAGAACACCGTCATCATCATGACCTCCAACGCCGGGACGGATACGTTTATGAAGCTCTGCGCCGATCCGGAGACCAGGCCTGATCCAGAGGCGTTAGCCGATGCCATTCGACCGGATCTCTTGAAATACTTCAAGCCGGCCTTTCTGGGACGACTCATTGTGGTGCCATATTATCCGATTTCTCCCGATATCATGCGGCGCATCATCGAATTGCAGCTCAGCCGGGTCCGCAGTCGCATCAAGGAGAACCATCGTGCGGTGATGTCCTACGATGAAGCCCTGATCACGGCGATTGCAGACCGCTGCACCGAAGTGGAGAGCGGCGCGCGGAACGTGGATCACATTCTGACGCGCACGTTGTTGCCGGAACTTTCGACGGAATTTCTTTCGCGGATGGCCGCAGGGGAATTGGTCAACAAGGTCCATATCTCGGTCGAGTCTGGCGGGAACTTCCGCTACGAGGTGGCGTGAAGCCTGCGAGTGGAGTTGTGCTGTTCGGTCAATGCTCCGTGGATAGATGTTGCCGAGGTTCAGTATGGTCATACGTAAAGCTCTGCGCGCCGATGTCCCGCTTCTTCCGTTGAGTGGCGAGGCAACGGACACGTTTCGAGACCGGCACTGCCAGGTCGGATGGCTGCCAAAAGGCAGTCGCGTGTATCGCTATGGGTCCGAGGAGACCCAAGCGAGATGGAGCCGAGGCCAATGGGTCAACGTTACAGAGGACCTGTTTCATTTCACGGACGAGGCGTTGGAAAAGTGCGCGTTGCTCGACGCGACATTCTGGACCATGGAAACGGAACAGGAAACAGCCCAACGGGAAAAAGCCAAGCGGGAAGCAGCCATGCGCATGAATGGCAGGTCTGCGGCGGTCAAGAATACTGACCTGTGGCGGAATCCCGGTCCTGAATATCAGACGGCGGGAAACAAGCCGGCGTCCATCTGGAACAGCGCGGCTTGGCGAGCGACCTTGATTGCCTTGGAAGATGTGCCGGTCTATTTCGGCGTGGCCGGTCCGATGGCCTTCGATCTCTCGACCGGTAAGCGGTATCGCGGGCAAGGGGATCAGACGGCACATCGTACGTATCCAGGCGGAGCCTCCCAGATTCTCATCAGTGGAATGGCGTTCGATAAGTTTACCTTCGTGCCGCCGGAGCGAATGATGTGGACCCGCTGGCCCCAGCACCATTGAAGAGTCGTTGGACTATCCAATGGGGTATCAGGTCTTATCTGTTTGGATACGACGGCGATGGACGGGTGAAAATAGCAACTGAGGGGAAGCGCCGATTTGTCGGGAAAAGGAGTCTGAGAAGCGGTGCAGGACGCGACTCTGACGAGGCACGAACGTTGCTCAGCCATAGAATTAGAATATCCAAGGTGTACGCATCGCGGATGAACTTGCAGATTGCGGAAAAATTCGATTGTTGCGCAGCGTGCCGTGGGCAACGCATGTGGCCTGCTGGGATCAGAAGAGCGTGCAGGATGCGCAAAAAGGCCGTCCAGCAAGGCCGCAGCGAGGTCCACGGCGCGAAGAAGAATGAGTGCCACGTCTGTGGACGCCGGCGAGACGGTGAGCCGGCAGTGTCTTAGGGGTGAAGCGTACTCGTGCCGTACGGTGAGCCGCTGAGCGATGCGAGAACGCCGCTGGCGGACTTTTTCCGCATCCTGCAAAGTGAGGGGCTGAAGGTATGCCGCACACGCAAGAGACCAGGCTGATTGGAATCGAGACACCGCTTGGGAAGGACATCCTGCTCCTCAGAGGGTTTTCCGGGCAGGAGGGCATCTCGCGTCTCTCGAATTTCGATCTGGACCTGCTCTCGCACGATCCCGATATCAAGTTCGAGGATATCATCGGCAAGCGTGTCACGCTCCGGGTCACCCTCGGCTCGGACAAGAAGCGATACTTCAACGGGTTCATCAGCCGCTTCATGCAGACCGGGAGTGACCGGGGGCTGGCCAACTATCGGGCGACCATGGTGCCCTGGCTCTGGTTCCTCACGCGGACCTCGGACTGTCGAATCTTTCAGAAGAAAACCATTCCGGATATCATCGAGCAAATTTTTAAAGACCTAGGGTTCACGGATTATAAGCTGCAGTTGCAAGGCAGCTTCGAACCGCGCGACTACTGTGTCCAGTATCGCGAAACCGATTTCAATTTCGTGTCGCGTCTGATGGAACAGTACGGCCTGTTGTATTTCTTTGAGCACGAAAAGGGTAAACACACATTGGTCATTGCCAACGACCCGTCAGCGCACCAGTCCTGCCCCGAGCAGAAGGAAGCCAAATGGGAAGCGCAGGGCAGCGGTGCGCTGGCGGAAGATGTCATTACGAGTTGGCAATGGGAACAGACGCTCCGGCCGGGCAAGTACGCCGTCACCGACTATAATTTCGAGACTCCGAGCACCAGCCTCGATGCGGAAATGAAAACGACGATCGAAGTAGGGGGGAACAGCAAATTCGAGATCTATGACTACCCCGGAGAATACACGAAGAAAAAAGAAGGGGATACGATCGCCAAGCTCCGTATGGAAGAGGAGGAGACGCAGTACTTCGTGGTGAGCGGCACCAGCTCCTGCCGGGCGTTTACGTCCGGCTATCGCTTCGACTTGAAAGACTATGTGCGCAAAGACATGAATCGGGCCTACCTGTTAACCAATGTTCACCATGTCGCCACGGTTGGTAGTACCTATACGACCACCACGGTGGGCAAAGACGAATCGGCCTATACCAATTCCTTCACCTGCATTCCCCACAAGGTCCCTTTCCGACCGCCGCAGGCCACACCCAAGCCGATTATCCAGGGAGTGCAAACGGCGGTCGTCGTGGGAAAGGCGGGCGAGGAGATCTGGACGGATAACTACGGACGAGTGAAAGTCCAATTCCACTGGGATCGGGAAGGGAAGTACGACGAGAACAGCTCCTGCTGGACTCGCGTGTCCCAGAACTGGGCAGGCAAGCAATGGGGGACCATGTTCCTTCCGCGTATCGGCCAGGAAGTCATCGTGGAATTTATCGAAGGCGATCCCGACCGGCCGATCATCACGGGACGAGTCTACAACGCGGAGCAAATGCCGCCCTATCCGCTGCCGGGCGAACAGACCAAAAGCACGATTAAGTCGAACAGTTCCAAAGGCGGCGGTGGTTCCAATGAACTGCGCTTTGAAGATAAAAAGGGTGGCGAAGAGATCTATCTACATGGGCAGAAGGATTGGACCATTGCCATCGAGAACGATAAGAACCAGACAGTTGGTCATGACGAAACATTGAGCGTTGGCAACAACCGCACGAAGACAGTCGGTGTGGATCAAAGCGAAACCATCGGCTCCAATAAGACCATCCAGGTTGGCACGAACCACACGGAGGCGATTGGTGCGAACAAGACGATGACCGTGGGAGGCAACCATACCGAAACGATCAGCGGTGCCGAAGCCATTACCATTGGGATGGCCTCGGCCCATACCATTGCATTGGCTCGTGCCTTGTCCATCGGGGGCGCCTATCAGGTGACGGTCGGCGCGGCCATGAACGAGACCATCGGCGCAGCCAAGGCGGAAGAGATCGGGGCAGTCAAATCCGTCAACGTCGGTGGCAACAGCAGCGAGAATGTGGGAGCCAACAAGTCTGTCGATGCAGCGAGCAATATCTCGGAGAAGGCGGGGAAAGATATTTCGATGAGCGCCGGAAAGAACTTTTCGGCTAGTGCTGGGGACAACATGTCCGAGACTGCGGGCAAAGACGTCACCATCAAGGCCGGCAAGAAAATGCTGCTTGATGCGGGAGATGAAATCACGATTCAGACGGGGAGTGCCAGAATCCAGATGAAGAAGAATGGCGACATCGTGATTGAGGGCAAGAAGATTTCAGTGACGGCCTCCGGCGACATCGTCATGAAGGGCCAAAAGATCCTGCAGAACTAGGAGGGAGCGGGAGATGGAACAAGCGAGAACGGAGGATGTGTTTGAACTATTGGCTTCCAGATCTCTTGAGGCAAAGGAATCTCGACTTAACCAAGGCCTCTCCCCAACTGGACTCATGCGAGGGGTGATTTCCGAGTTCGACCAGGCAACGGGACGCATCTATATTGTGGTGCCTCACCTGTCCATGTTGGAGCCGATGGTGACACGATCCACTGTGCCGGTCACCCAAGCAGACGTTGGACGAGAAGTCCTTGTCGCATTTGAATCAGGCGAGACACGGGTACCTTTTATCGTCGGTCTCCTCTGGGAGCAAAAGCAGGCTCCGGAGATTCAGGCTGCTCCGATCGAAGCGAAGGTGGACGGCGAACAGGTTGTGATCGAAGGCAAGAAAGAAATCGTCTTGAAGTGCGGCAAGGCGAGCATCACGCTCACACGGGCAGGAAAAGTGTTGATCCGCGGCGCCTACCTGCTCAGTCGGTCTTCCGGAGTCAACCGTGTCAAAGGCGGGTCGGTCCAAATTAACTAGGGCCTATCGCCATGGAACTGCTCAACGCCACTAAGATGCAGGCCGGGTATACCATGGGGATGGGGCCAGATGGGCGAGAGTCTCTGGTGATCGTGGTGAAGGGGACATTCCGGCTTCCAGAAAAGGGCAGTCAGGAACCGGTCCTCGCTGACGAACAAGTTCCCCTCGTCATGGCCGACACCTTCGCCGGAGACCCTGGGTTTTCTGCACCGATTTACGAGAGCGAATTTCCTCCAAGAAAACCTAAGTGTGACATCCTCTTGAACGGGAGTGCCTATGCCCCTGGTGGTCGGCCAACAAAGCGTGTGTTGGTCTCGCTGCAGATAGGGAATTGGCGCAAGTCCTTTGCGGTGGTGGGAAATAGGGTTTGGAAGAAGGGCTTGTTCGGCGTTTCAGCCACGAAGCCGGAGCCCTTTACCGTCATGCCGATTTCGTATGGAAACGCATTCGGGGGGACTGATACGTCGCATGAGAAGCCTGAGAAGCACAAATTTGTTCTTGCCAATCCTGTTGGGCGCGGGTTCCATCATCGTCTAAGCTCGAAGCTGGTCAAGGGCATGCCGCTGCCGAATACCGAAGAAGAAGGCCGTCCAGTGAAGAAGCCTGGCGGAGCCTATCGCCCGATGGCCTTTGGGCCGGTGGGACGCAATTGGGACCCACGGTACAAACTCGCCGGCACCTATGATCAGAACTGGATCGACAATACGTTTCCCTTCCTGCCGCCAGATTTCCAAGAGGCCTACTATCAGGCGGCACCGATAGATCAACAGCTTCCCTATCTGCGTGGGGGAGAACCGGTGACACTCACGAATCTCACGCCGGAAGGCACAACACGATTCGCCATTCCGATGATTGACATGCCGGTCGTCTTTTTCCCGAGAAAAGGCGAGAAGCAAGAAACGCAGGGTGCAATCGATACGCTCATTATCGAGCCAGACAAGCGGCAGCTCATGCTGACCTGGCGGCAGTCCTATCCGCTGAGACGAAACATGTTTGACGTCGTGCAGGTGGTGGTCGGAGTGATGCCGAGGGGCTGGTATCGGGCTCGAGAATTGGGGAAGACCTATTATCCTTCGCTGGGTGCTCTGGTGGCAGCCAGAAGTGCAGGGTATAACGACGCCGAAGACGAATAGTAGTTCAGAGAACATTTGTTCTAATTCTTTCTTATATCCGTGGACAATGTCTGGATAGACGCATGAACAGATTTCCTTTAGCGATCACGGGAGTTGGTATGGTGACGGGGGTTGGGTTGAATGCACCAGCATCCTGTGCTGCCATCCGTTGTGCCATCGACAACGTTCAGGAAACTCGTTTTATGGATAGTAGCGGGGAATGGCTGATGGGCTGTGCAGTACCGTTAGAGCAACCCTGGAGAAGCAGGGATAAATTACTCAAGATGGCTGCGCTAAGTATTCGTGAATGCGTAAAAGTGAAAAAACAGATTAATCCTGAGCGCACTCCCTTATTGCTGTGTCTGTCTGAGCATGAACGAAAAGGCCGTGTCATTGGCGACGACTTTCAATTCTTAGGGGATTTACAGAATGAGCTAGGAATGAAGTTTCATAAACAAACTCGCGTGATTGCTAGGGGACATGTGGGAGTTGCCGTAGCGTTGGAACGGGCGCGGTTTATGATTCAGGAATTAGGTGTTCACCATGTACTCATTGCGGCAACGGATAGTTTACTGGTTGGGCCAATGCTGGAACATTATGAAGAGCATGATCGCTTGAAGACTAGTACGAATTCGAATGGGTTTATTCCGGGTGAGGCGGGTGCAGCGTTGGTGGTGGAGTCGGGTAATGCTAAAAGGGACAATCAGTTGTTTTGTTGTGGGTTAGGTTTCGGGGTGGAAAAGGCCCATGTGTCCTCTGATGAACCGTTACGGGCGAATGGATTGGTGGCTGCGATTAAGGCGTCTTTGGCAGAGGCGGGGCACGGGGAAAGTGTTCTTGGATTTAAGGTTACCGACCTTTCGGGCGAACAATATTACTTCAAAGAAGCGAGTCTGGCCTTTAGTCGCATAGATCGAACGAAGCGAGAAGAGTTTGACCTCTGGCATCCAGCAGAGTGTATTGGCGAAGTGGGTGCCGCGATTGGCCTTATTATGATCGGTGTCGTGAAGGCGGCTTGCGAAAAAGGGTACAGCAAGGGGAGTGTAATATTGGCGCATTTGGGGAACGATGACGGCAACAGAGCTTCAATGATCCTCTCCTGGAAATAGGTTAGAGGTTCTTGTGTCGAACAATGTGTTCGCCAATGGGCGAGAAGTGTCCTGTAAAAAGGCAGATGGGAAATCGATTTGTGAGTTCCCTGATGTCTGTTTTACTCCGCCTGAGAGTCCCGCCACTCCTCCTGGTGTGCCCATTCCCTATCCGAATACGGCTTTTAGCAAAGACACCACATCTGGAAGCAAAACAGTCAAGATTTCAGGGCAGGAGGTCATGCTCAAGAACGAGTCGTATTTTAAGACCTCAACGGGCGATGAAGCCGGCTGTGCAGCAAAGAAGGGAATAATTTCGAGTACGAACAAAGGGAAAGTCTATTTCATCAGCTGGTCGATGGATGTGAAGTTTGAGGGGAAGAATGTCGTCCGACACCTCGACATGACCACACACAATCATGGGAGTCCCATGGCCACTGGTGCAGCACCGATGCCCCATCAAGATGCAGCTGCTCAAGCGAAAGCCATAGAGGACGCTTGCAAGCATCCCAACGATAAAAAGAAGAAGGGGTACACCTATGTTGTCTATAGAGCAGAAAGTAAACCGAAGACTACGCCCCCAAGCTATTATATAGGGCGCTCCATGGGGCCAAGTACAATGACCCCATCACAGATCGCAAACAAACGGAGGCGCGGCCACCATCGCACGGATATAGGGCGTCCGACAGTTATCTGCGTAACTACAAGATATGCTGCCGTTCGAGCGGCTGAGCAAGCTCATATGGATGATCTCCCAGCTGCGAACAAGATCTTGGAAAAGCCACCAAGTAAACGGGCAGGGAAGCCGCAGATTAGGGCCCTTAGCCCCAAACACAAGAGAAGCAGAGACGGGTCATATAAGAAATGTGCAAAGGCAATGTGTGGAGATCCCCCCGGTAGTTGCAAGACTTGCGGGGCATAAGGAGCCAAGTTATGGCAAAGAAGAATAGATACAAATGCAAGGTTGGCCTCATTGTGGCGATTCCGCTTCCCGACGGAAGATTTGCGTTTGCAAAAGTTTTTAACGACAACTTTTTTGGTGTGTACTCTCTTGTTTCCAAGAAGATTGAGCCATTGGAGAAGATCATCAAGCATGACATTACGTTCTTTCAGTCCGCGACGCACTCCGCAGTTATCTTGGGGGAATGGCCTATTGTTGGAGAGGACCCCTTTCCTAACGAAGAGTCTGCTTGGGCGCCCCCTCAGGCCGCGGGGAACTTGCCACAGGACAATCTCGGTACTCCAAGTCCAATGCTGTATTACAAAGGCAAGATGAAATCGGCCAAGATCGAAGATCTCATTGGTCTTGATATATTCTCAGCTTGTCCGGAGCCTGATTTGTTCATAGATGTCCTAGTTGATCGATTAATTAAGGGCGATCACTCCGAGTATCGCGTGCGGTTATGAGTATCTGGGGACATAAACCGAGCCAAAACGATGATGCGAGTGACTGGTTGAACGAGTTTCTCGAAGCCCCGAGTCTTGATCTCTTAGAAGAGGCCTTGTTGGAGGTTGCGAATCCAGCGCATGTCGGGTACATCGAGATTCCAGAAGGAGGCATCGCCATCGTGGCTGCAGAGGTACTGGCTCAAATCCTTGGCGCACATGCAGAGGATCCGACCCTAAAGCCAGACGAGGTGTTACCCCTCGTGGATCTCGTAGAAGACGTAGAGCCGCTGGTCGTGAAGCGACTCGTCGATCAAGCACTGGTAGCGGTACAGCGTGTGATGCACGATGCAGAGCACTCGGAAATGCGCCAAGTGTACGACGAAGACGAGTCGGGCGCTGAGGAGTGGCTGGAAGAGACGCAGGCGCTAGTAACGCGTTTGCAATCTGTTAGGCCGCAGATCGAGGGGCTCGGCTGAGCCTCAAGGCCTGACTTTATTCGCGACAATGCGCGCGGGGAGTTGTTTCACAAGGCAGTGAGTCTGAAGTCATTTTGGTAGGCTCGGGTATGGCTGCTCGGTTCGCTAAGAGTTGATGGGGAGGGCGCAGTTTGAAATTCTCCGGCGTGATCTCGTCCATCGTCTCTCAACATGCCGAGGGAGCGGCGTTCCTATGGCTGCTCCGAGTGAACGCCACCCGGCAGCCGCATTATGCGTTGAAGGATCTAGCCAAGCTCGATGACCGTATCGAGGCGCATCTCGATGGATTGCGGGTGGCAGGGGAGGCTGGGTGGGAGTTGTGCAAGGCTGCGCTGGGCAACGAGGAGAACGGTGAGGTCTTTGCTGCCTCGGTCATGGCGTTCGAGTCCGGCATCGAGCCGCGTATCCAGGCCGTCTTTGAAGCTGTTCAGAAGACCCCGGAGTTGAGCATTGGCTCGATCTCTGCCCTCGGATGGATGCCGTTCGAACAAGCAGCCCCTCATGCGCAGCGATTGCTGGCGGCTGACTCGCCTCTTCAACGGCTGGTCGGACTCGCTGCCTATGCGGTCCATCGTCAGGATCCAGGTCCTTCGCTGAAGGATAGTCTTGTCTCGGCAGACCTCTCACTGAGAGGGCGTGCGCTCAAAGCCGTGGGCGAACTCGGCAAGGCGAATCTCCTTCCCTTGGTCAAATCGAATCTGTCCATTGAGGACATCAACTGCCGCTATTGGGCGGCTTGGTCCGGGGCATTGTTAGGGGAGCCGACGGCGATTCCTGTGTTACAGCGGCTTGCCGAAAGCGGGCATGCCAAGCGTGAGATTGCCTGTGCGATGGCGCTTCGACGAATGTCGGTGGAAGAGGGGCAGGCATGGCTCAAGGTCTTAGCGAGCCGTCTAGAGACACTCCGTCTCGCTGTCCAGGCAGCCGGAGTCATTGGCGATCCGGCACAAAGTTCCTGGCTCATTCAACAGATGGAGAATGCTGCTATCGCTCGGGTGGCAGGTGAATCGTTCACCTACATCACCGGAATCGATCTTGCTTATGACGACTTGGATACCGATAAGCCGGAGGGTTTCGAAGCCGGGCCGACGGAGAATCCAGAAGATGAAAACGTCGACATGGATCCGGACGAAGACTTGCCTTGGCCCAATCCGCAGTTGATCGAAAAGTGGTGGTTCACCCATCGGGTCCAGTTCACGAACGGGACGCGTTATCTCTGTGGCCAGCCGATGACAGTTGAATCGCTCAACCAAGTCCTCCGAACCGGCAAGCAGCGCCAACGCACCGCCGCAGCTATCGAACTCGCCATGCGCCAACCAGGCCAGCCACTCTTCAACACTAGCGCCCCGGGCTTCCGCCAGCAGGCCCTATTAGGACTCAAGGGTTGAGAGGGGAATGAGGAGCTAGGCCGCGAAGCGGCGCTTGATTTTGCGGAGTTCCTGTTCGAGTCGATCTAGACGGGACTGGACCGATTCCTGTTGTGTGAGGTTGCTTGTGAGCACAGTGTTTAAGAGGCGCTGGTAGGGGATTCCACTTTTTTTCGATAGTGTCTGCAGCGCCTTGAGGCTTTCCGTGTCGAGATTGACTGTGATGGTCACCCGGTTCTTCTTTGAGAGCGCAGTGCGGATCTTTTTCGTGGCACCTTGGTCAATCTTCAGGTGGCTGAGATTGGGTTGTTTCATGGTAAAACCTCCGAAACTTTCTCCATTCGGCGGAGCCGATGATACGGATTTTATTACCGCGCTTGGTACACCGAGTTGTGAGAATGCGGCCCGTGGAGACGCGTCCAACCCAGTACAATCGCTTTTCCTGCACCGAATGTTTGATATCGGTCAATTGAACGCCGTAAGGGTCCAAGAACGATTCGACGGCCTCCGTAAAACTTACTCTGTGCTTCCGAATGTTCTGGACTTCTTTTTCGAGGTCCCATTCGAATTCCACCGCGCCGAGCATACCATACCGGGAAGATCGGGTGCCAGATTGACGGGGACGGACATGGCCAAGGGTGCCGGTTTGGAATCATTGTTCGCGCTTCAACCGCAGCGCTCACGGGTTCGGCAGCAGGCGCTGCTGAAATAGGGGGGCAGGTCTTGTTAGGAGCGGTGCACGGTCTTACTTGAAAGGAAGTTTGAGGGGACACTATTCGTAATGCGTCCACATTCGAAGGATTTTCACTGTGTGCTCCTTTTCAATCACTTGATAGACGAGTCGATGTTGGATGTTGATGCGGCGAGAATAGGCTCCTTGGAGATCGCCGACCAGCTTCTCATAGGGAGGTGGATTTTTGAAGGGATTGACGGTCACTGTGGCGAGGAGCGATTCCGCCTTACTTCGGAGTCCGCTGGCGGTTAACTTCTTGGCATCGCGTTGGGCTTGCTTGGTATAGACCAGCTGCCATTTCACCAGCGAAGGTCCTTCGCGCATTTAGAAACGGGCGTTTTCAGACCTTTCCGAATGGATTCCCGCATGCCAGGTATGGAGAGAAGATACACTGTTTCTTGAATAGCGTGCCAATCATCTTCGGACATCAGCACGGCATTCGTTCGTTGATCGGTAATGATGATGGGTTCGTGAGAGCGCGCGGTTTGATCCATAAGCTGACGTAATTTGGACTTGGCCTGTGCGGCTCGGACGGTGGTCATACGGCTCTCCTCATGATAGGTGGGGCTTATCGGAGAAGGTAAGTGACAGGTGACGAATTGTCAAGGTGGCGCACGGGCATATCATAGGCTCAGTGATGGTTCCACGAGCCTGGTTGGCATCAGACACGATCGGCAAGCCGCTCTCCAACACCAGCATCCCCGCTTCCGCCAGCATTGTGGTGCTTGGAGAGAACAGAGACATATGACTATATGGTGCCTCAGTCCGGCGGTGAACTGAACAAGTTGCGATCAATGAATCACACTGAGGGGCCAATGTTTTCCGAAAGTGTGGCGAGCTTCGATGTTTAATGGGTGCGGCAATCCTGGAGCTCCGAGATGGGAATCTATTTCGCGATTTACTATAGGAACATAGCGACCGACAAAGACGAGGCGTTTCGTCGCGCGGCAGAAACATGGGCACGTACGCGCGAAGGGTTGTGCGAGATGGTTTCCGTCACCTATGTGTACGAATTAGTCGCTGCATTTCGCCATCTGGCGAATGTCGCACGTGATTCAAAACAAACTTACGATCAAGGGGCGCTGTTTGCTCACAGCTCTCCTCCGAAGCGCACCAATGACACCTCCCGAGGTGTTCATATGGCGTCGTTTAAGCCGAAAACCTTGGCTGAACTGCATTATCGCGAGGACGTGCTGACTCCACAGGGACTGGACAATCATACGCTGACACCCTCTCTTATGAACCAGCTCACGTGTCTTCCTTGGTCCTCGGCCGCAAAACTATATATTTATGGCTGTTTAAGTGGAACTGGCTCAGCGCCTGTCGCGAAGCTCTTTGCCGACCATCAACGCGTCACTACCATCGGGCAAACCGGAAAGGCATATTTTTCGAAAAGTCCGTATGTCTATGAGGAGATAGGCGCCCAGGATAAGACAATTTATTTGAAAGCCTTCTATCGTCCCCAAAACGCTGCACTCGATGTATTGGAAACGATTTCAGGGAATGTCGCCGAAATTCCAACAGTCTTGTGGAATAGGCCGATGCCGGAACGAAGCTTTGTTCCCACAAAGAAGTAGGTCAACTGTCGCATTGCGACGATTAGTCCTTGCTGGGTTTGAATCTGCAAAGGTGGGTGGGGGGAGAAAGGCGTGAGTTTTTCTCAAGCGAAGTGGGCTAATCAAGAAGTGATGAGCCAGGGCTACCACAAAGCTTTGGAAGGGATGAGCATGGTTCGGCAACAGGAACTACGCCTCGGCCAGGTGCTCTACCGATTCATCGATACGTCAGCCGGTAGCCCCGAGAGTGGCGCCAGTGGTCCCTGGTGGCTGGAGTATGAATATTTCATGAAGATCAAACAATTCGCCCTACAGCACGGGTATTCCTTGAGCTATGCGGCTCGGCTCTTTGTAGCCATCCTCTATGAATACAACGAGGTCAATGGATTCGTACGGGCTGAGGTCATTCAACCACTGGGCTGTTGGAAAGGCAGAGGTAAGCAGGTTCGGAGTGCTGGCAAGGATTCGCGGGATCTTCCCACCATGACGCCCATGCAAAGCATTCATGAAATCTATCAACTTTATGTGCCGGGCATTGTTCGTGACGGCTCGCTATTTAGATCCGCACTCAAGTTTCTCGAATTCATCCCCTTGCCGATCTCGAATCACTGGCCGGGGACAGGCTAAATACATCGTCTCCGGCAGGTTTCCCTGTGAAATGTAACCTGCAGATGGAGTCGTATTTTGCAGGCGCGACATTCTCATGGCTTTGTCCTTATCGGGCTTCGCCAACCGGACTAGCCGATCTTTAATCCCACGGCCACCGGCTTCCGCAATTGCATAGGAGGTTCGTCAATGGGCGGCGGACGCACACCAGGACCAATTGGGTCAGATACCAGGCCATTGCACGGGTCCTTTGATCCGCATCTCCCGATTGGCGGGTTCGGAACTCCCGGTCCGCTCGGCCTGAATGAAGGCGCGACCACGGGGCCTCGACTGACCGGTTGGCCTAGACAGATTTCCTGGAATGAGTTTAAGGATGTAGCCACCCGTCCATCCGGCGAGACCGAGGATGCGCAAATTGAGACCCAGACCGCGCAACCGGAGCGAGTGGGAGTCGCGCGCGAGCAGGGCCGCTTCCGGTTGGGGGATTTTGAAGTCCGGCTCAAAGTCGTTCGCGATAACTCCTGGGTTGTGGTGAGTCAAAAGAACGATACGCTTTTAGCTCACGAGCAGGAGCACTTCGACATCACCGGGTTGGTCGCGCGTGACTTGGTCAAGGCGTTGGGTGCGTTACGGGTGGGGACGACGGATGAGTTGCAGCGGGACGTGTCACGGCTCTATGAGGCCTATGATACCTGGGCGAAATCGCTCTCTAAGCAGTATGACGATGAGACCAATCACGGGCGGAATGTCAAAATTCAGGCCGAGTGGGAAACTCGCATCCGGACCTGTATGCAGCAAGGGACCAGTCTCGGGACTCCCCCAGGCTGATGAACGAGGGATTAGTTTGTTTCCCCGTTAACCGCCCTGATATCGCAATGCAGTGATTGCCCTGAGCTCTGGCAGAGGGGGCGCCGGAAATTCGGACAGTGTGTTAAGTGGAAGCCTGGCTTCACCCACACCACCGAGAGGTGGCAGACGAGAGGAGCGAGGCAATGAAACGAACGAGACGGAATCACGGGGCGACTTTT